>CAZGZY010000042.1:0-7958 GCA_964530365.1 uncultured Candidatus Saccharimonadales bacterium | reverse complement strand
GCGTTCGCAGCAGTTGCTACGGGAGATCGCGACGGCTTTTGCGCTGTTTGAGGCGCCGGGTGTGAACGGGTTTAAGTTCTTGCCCGCTTTAGATGTGCAGGGGTTGGTGACAGCATTTATTTTTCGGTTTTTCCCGCCCGAGCTCAAAAGCAATATCTTGGGGAGCGTTGAGCTTGCGACGTTGTTCCACTTGCCGGACTCACAGTTTACGCCGGCGGCAAGCATTGAACGGCAGCAGAGTAAGCAGGTGGATGGTCCGGTGCAACTGCCGGCGACAGGGCTATTGTTTGGCCACAACGATTTTCGCGGGGTTAAGAAAGAAATTCGGCTGTCGCCTGAGGACCGGCGGCGGCACACGTACATTTTGGGACAGACGGGCACGGGTAAATCGACGATGCTGGAGAACCTGGCGGTGCAGGATATGTTGGCCGGGAACGGGTTTGCGTTTATTGACCCACACGGCGACAGCGCGGAGAAGCTCCTGGCGCTAGTGCCCAAAGAGCGGGCCGAGGACGTAATTTACTTTAACCCGGCTGACACGCAGTACCCGTTGGGGCTGAACTTATTTGAATTTACCGACCCGGCGCAGAAGGATTTTATCGTTCAAGAGACGATTAACATGCTCTACAAACTGTATGACCCGGGGCACACGGGCATTATTGGCCCGCGGTATGAGCATTGGTACCGGAACGCGGCGCTGACGTTAATGAGCGACCCGGGTGGGGCGACCTTTATTGAGATTCCGAAGGTGTTTACCGACACCGACTACCTGAAGCAGAAGTTTAAGCACCTGCGCGACCCCACAGTGATTGATTTTTGGACGAAAGAAATGGGCCAGACGAGTGACTACCACAAGAGCGAGATGTTGGGGTGGTTTGTGAGCAAGTTTGGGGCGTTCCAGAACAACGAGATGATGCGCAATATTATTGGCCAGACCAAATCGGCCTTTAATATTCGCGAGGTGATGGACCACAAGAAGATCCTGATTGTGAACCTGAGCAAGGGGCGGATAGGGGAGCTCAACTCGCAGCTTTTGGGTATGATCTTTGTGATTAAGTTCCAGGCGGCGGCGATGAGCCGGGCGGATGTGCCCGAAGATCAGCGGCCGGATTTTGCGCTGTACGTGGATGAGTTCCAGAATTTCTCGACGGATAGCTTTGCCAGCATTTTGAGCGAGGCGCGCAAGTACCGGTTGAACTTGATTGTGGCTAACCAGTTTATTGGGCAGCTGAGCAATGAGATTCGGGACGCGGTGTTTGGCAACATTGGCTCGATTGTGGCGCACCGGATGGGGCCGGATGACGCGGAATTTATGGTGAAGCAGTTTGCGCCGGTGTTTGATGCGTCGGACCTGGTGAATATTCCGAACTACAACGCGGCGATGCGGCTGATGATTGGGGGGCTGCCCAGCCAGCCGTTTACGATCCGGGACTCGGCGCCGATTGGCTCGCCGAATTTGGAGTTGGGGACGGCGATAAAGCAGCTGTCGGCTGCGAAATATGGCCGTGTGAAGGCGCAGGTGGAGGCGGATATTTTGGACCGGTTTAGTGGCCACGGTGTGGCGGCTTTGCCGGTGGCGCCGGGGGATTCGGCGGCCGCGGTTGCAGCGACTCCCGCGCCGGCAGCGACTCCCGCGCCGGCTGCGGCGACGGCGTCGGTTGCCCCAGGAGGCTCGGCGCCGGCTGCCCCCGTTTCGGGCGTGATACCGCCTCCAGTGCCCCCGGCTTCGACGGCTCCGGCTGCGGTGGCGCCGGCTGCTCAGATCCCGGTCCCAGTGCCGGTTCCAGCTCCGGCCCCAGCGCCCGCCCCGGCCATGGCGCCCGTGATGCCTGTGGCACCCGCGCCTGAGCCTGCCTCGCCGCCGCCCGCGCCGGTTCCAGCCCCGGCGGCCGTGCAACCGGTGGGGGGCGCGCCGGCTTTGGCCTTTGACCCGGCGCCAGGGGTGGTTTCGCCATCGCCGGCTCCGATGCCGGTCCAGGCCTTGCCGCGGATGGCCGCCACGCCGCCGCCGATTGGAGCGCCGCCGATTGGGGTATCGCCGGCGTCGCAACAGTTTGAACCGGCGGCGGCCCCGGTGCAGCCTTTGGCGCCGGTGGCCGACCCCTCCCCGCAAGAATCAGCGGTAGCGGAGCCGGCCGCTGTAGCGCCGTACGCGGCTCCGGTGTACGCTCCGATGACGACGACTGACCCCGCGTTTGTGCCGGCGGCTTCATCTGGGGCGGCCATGGCCTTGGCCCCGCCACCGATTGGGGCCCCGCCGGTTGACCTGCCGGTGGCTGGTGTGCCGGCTTCGGCTCCAGCCTCAGAGTTAGCCCCGGCGCTAGAGCCAGCCCCGTTAGCGCAGGCGATGCCCAGCCTAGCATCGGCGTCAGTATCCGATCCGGGGACATTGTCGTTTCGTGATATTACGGGTGGCCAGCCGCCGAGGCCAGTGGCCCCAGATCCGGCTAGCGTGCCCATTATGGAGGCTGGCGCTGAGCCTTCGCGATTAGGTTCGGTGCCGGTACTAGAGAGCCTGCCGCCGGGAGGGGGGGTGGCAGCGCCCTTAGGATCCGGCCAACCAATTGAAGGCGACCCCTATGCCAATATTGATGTGCTTGGAGACCTAACCCCGCCTCCGGTGGCACACCCTACCGCGCGGCAAGTGCCGGGGATGGCGGCGTCGATACCAGTCGGCCAACCCAAACCCGATGACCCTTACGCTGGGATTGACGTTCTGGGGGCGGTTGAGCCTCCGTTTGTGCCTACCGCAGCGTCCCCTGAGCCGCCGGTTGAACCCGAGCCAGAACCTGCCGCCAGACCCGAGCCGGAGTTGGCCCCGGAACCACTCCCTGAGCCACCTCCCGAGCCGATGCCGCTTCCGGTAGCGGCCCCAGAGGCGCGACCGGTTACGCCGGAGCCTTTGCGCTCCGACCTCCCGCCCGTGTCGGCCGCCTTGCTGCAAGCATTACCGCCTGAACCCGCGCAAGTTTCGGTAGAGCCATCAGAACCAATAATTCACTTCACTGACCCTGGGGCTGAAGCGGTCCTTAATAGTCCTTACGCGCCTGAACCGACTGATGGGGTGCAGCCGGAGCCCTTGCTTAACGGCTTGCCGGAAGGGGTGCGAATATTACCCCCTGAGACGCCGACCCCCGCGCCTTCAGCTACGCCTGAGCCCGCGCCTTCGACTGTCGTGCCGTCTTCTTTGCCTTTGCCAACGCCCGAGCCGACTCCGCCCGCGTCGGCGCCAGCTGTGGACTCGTTTGCGGTACCGTTGACCAACATGGCGATGGTTCCGCCCCCAATTGGGGCGGCTCCGGTGGCGGCACCGGTGGTGCCGTTGGCGCCAGTCGCCGCGGCTGTGCCGGCTTCTGTGGCGCCTACCCTGACAGAGCCGGAAGAGGCGCGAATTGCTAATGTGGCGGCCAAGATGCCGGTGTCGGACCCCAACGCGTCATTAGTTGAGGCAATGGAGCAAGCTTCTTTGCCGCCGCAACCTAGCCCAGCTAACTCGGCGGATGACGGGCTGGACAGGATTGAATCGGTGGCGGATATGCTGGAGGACTCACAAGAGGCGAAACCACCGGTAGAGCAGTCGCCCGAAGTGGCCAAGCCGGTTGCGGTCCCTGAGCCCGAGGCCGCGCCGCCGGCTGCACCCGCGGCTGAGGCTCCTGTCGGACCTGTAGCCGGGCCGGTGCTTGAAGCGGCAGGCGAACCCCAGCCTGAGGCTGTGGAGCCGGTGAAACCACCAACTGTAGCGGCTCAGATTGAGAAAGCCGAACACCAGATTGATGACTTGTTGAGCGTGTCGTTGATCCACCCTGATGCCAGCGCCACGCACCGCCGCCTGCCGGAACCGGTGGAGATGCCGCGCGACGAGGATGAGACCGGCGTAGATTTGGAACTGAACGCTGGACGGCCGGCGTCTCACACCGCGGCGGCACCGGTGCATGAGGCGACGCACCATGGGCTGAAGGTCATCCAGCCGCTTGAGCCGATTGTGCCGTCTAAAGAGCAGTTTGCCAAGGAGTTGGCGGCGTTGGGTGGTGCAGCTCCGGCTCCTGATGCGAGCGGTGCGTCCGTTGCCGCAGTCGCGCCGACCCCAGCTGCCACGACCGCAGCGAAGGCGGCTGCTCAACCGCCGGTAGCGCCTAAGCCTGTAACCAGGCTAGTAGTGCCGCCATCACCGCCGAAACCGGCCGCCGTGCCCGCTCCGGCTCCCCAGCCGCCAACGGTTTCATCGACACCGGCTTTTGATGACGGCGGGTTGCCGCAAGCCGTGTCGCTCGCGGCGGATGATGTGGCTAAGGCTCGGTCTGAGCATGAGGCCGAACTAGCCGCCGCGCCGCCGCCGGCCGCGCCGGAAGAGGCGCCTGAGAAGCCGGCCGAGGCTCGCCCAGCCGGCAATAAGCAGCACCGGCGGAAGCGGCCTAGTCATGGCACCGAAAAGCCGACTGAGCATATCGAGAGCGAAGAGGAAGCGGAGCACAACCAACCGACCGAGGCCGAGGCTGGGGCTGGAAGCCTGACGGGCAAACTGATCTTGCCGACTGCTCAGAAGCCTCAACCAGCACCGGTCCAGCCGAAGACCGAGAAGCCGAAGAAACTGGCTCCTGGTGAGGTCTACGTGGATGAGTCTGGGAATGTGATAATTGGCGAATAGGTTAGAACGGTTTGCGGCTGGTACGGGTGAGGCGCAGGTTAGCGCAGTAGGCTACAAAATGGATAAGTGCCGGGCGTGGTGCGCAGAGGCGGAGGGCAAGGAAAAGGTTAGCGCACCCGGCGGCGGCTCAGAACGCGCCACACACCCTCAAGCACGAGGCCCAAAACTGCGCCAACCACAAATGAGAACAATAGTTCCGACCCTGATAGCGCGTAGCCGTACATTCGGGCCGTGAAGTAGAATATGCCCCCCACGATGAGGGCTGTCCAGGTAGCGCCGAAGATGACCGATGGCCGGGCGACGGTGTTTTCGAGGGCCTCGCTGGTTTTTTCGACGATGGGTGTGTGGATGACCCTGCTGAAGCTGCGGCTGAGCGGTGTGAGTTTGCGTTGGACGCTGGCCAGTGTTTGCGCGTAGTTGAGTTTGTGGTTGAGGATGGGCCGGAGGGAGAACGGCCTGGACTCGGTTTCGACGGCCGGGGCAGGCTCGGGCGCTTGGTCTTGCTGGTGAATGACTTCACGGGCAGCTTCGGCGCGCTGGTGGGCGGGGTCGGTCTCGCTCGCTGTTTCGAGATTGCCGCGCAAATCCTCGAGCTTCTCGGTCCGGGCGGCTTCGAGCTCGGCCGTGGCTTGCTCGCTTCGTTCGTGGTGTTGGGTGTGGTGTTCAGCCGACATGTTATAGCCCTCCTTGGTACTGCCCGCGAAGCAGTTTGACCTCGGCGTTTAGCTGGCGGTTACGGAAGTAGAAGAACAGTGTGATGAAGCTGATGGCAAGAACGATGATCGAGGCAGTGCCGGGGCCGGCGGCGGGCAGGCTGGTGGAGGCGCCTTCAACTTGTTTGGCGAAGGGGGGTACGAGACTAATGCTGACGGTATTGCCATACACGTTGTCCATGCGCAGGTCGTAGGAGAATTTGTCGGACAGGCCGACGGGAGTTGGGGGGATGGGGTTCATAACCGTGGTGGTGAAGGTTTTCGTGAGGGTGGCCCCGGGCTTAATAATGACGGCCGGCCAGGTCATAACGCCGTTTTGCAAGGTGGCGCCGCCGAAATCGGTAACGCTGGCGTATTCCATGACGTCTTCGATGTGCTCCACGACTGCGTAACTGTCGGCGGTGCCGCCAACGTTTTTGGTGGTGAGGGTGTAGCGGATGACGTCACCGGCCTGGGCCGGCTTGGTGGTGGCGTCGATGTTTTGCGTGAGGTTGAGGGCCGACTTGGCCTTGGTAAAGGCGGCCGGCGGGCTGGTGACGGTGACGGTGAAGGAGCAGGCGGGCACGGTGGGGGAGACGGCGCCGGTGGAGCCCTTAACCTTGAGGGTGGCCGTGAAGACGCCGGGGGTGGGGTAGAGGTGGGCTACTTTGGGCCCCGGCTGGTTAGCCGTTTTGGTGTCCCCGAAGCTGAATTGGTATTCGCTGACGGTTTGACCGGTGGCGCTGCCGAGGCCGGTGTAGTTGACGGTGAGCGGGACTTCGCCGGTTTTGACATCGCCCGTGAGCTGGACGCAGGTGATGGTAGGTTTGGCGGGTGATGGCGAGGGCTTGGGGCTGGGGGATGGCGTGTGGGATGGCGAGGGGCTGGGTTTGGGTGGAGGTGGGGGTGTGGGCTTGGGCGGCAGAGTTTTAAAAACGATATTGCCGCAATGGAAAATAGCCGCGAAGAAAGCGCCGTCGCGGGCGCGGGTGCCTTCCAATACCTGGTAGCTGGAGCCGTTTTGGACGTTGCTGCCGGTATCCCAGGTGTAGAGGGCGCGGGTCCAATAGGTGTGGCTGCCGAGTACCACCTTGGTGTCGGAGCTGAGGTGCTGGTTGCGGCCAATGGAGAGCAGGCTGTGGTCGCGAGAATTGATGGTGGCCACATGGGTTCCGGCTAGATCGGCCCGGGTGATGCCAAAGTAGTTGTAGAGAGCCTGGAGCTCGGAACTACCGTCGTAGCGGTTGAGCATATCATCTTTGGAGACGAATCCCCCATAGATGATGTCGTTGGAAGAGGCAGCATTAGAGGGCGTGGGGGGAGCGGCGATAGTGGCAAATTGCAGGCCGACGATGAGCACGGCGGCGATGGCCGAGAAGGTGCGGGTGACTTTTTCTTTCTTCAGGCGGTGGGCATAGAAAACCAGATCCGACATGGCGGACGGCGAGAGTGATAGCCTCGAAACAATTCTGGGAAACATTAGCGTTATGATACAACAATTGGGTTGTGGCGGCCAGTGGGGTTAATCTTGGCCGGGGCGCTTGTCCCAGGGGACGGCGTGGAACATTTCGGCATAGACATCTTGCTCCGGTGGGATTTTGAACTCGGCGAGCTCTTTGGGCGTGGGGTCGCGGTCTTGGAACTCCACAAAATCGGTATCTTCAATGATGGATATGGGGGTACACTGGGCGCCTTCGCCCATAACGGCCACGGCGCCTGCGGCTAGGCCATCGAGGAGATTGGCCACTTTGAGCTCGATGCGGTGACCGAAGACGTCGGGCCGGCTAATGTAGCTGGTGAGAGAGCCAAAACCGCTGTAGGCCAGGCCAAAGCCGGTGGTGCCGCGGCGCAGCGGCGTACTGCGGCTGTCGGTGAGGATGACGCCGACCGGGCCGCCGTGCCGCTGAGTGAGGTGGCGCCGCAGGGTGTTGGCGGTGGCCTGGGGATCGGCCGGCCAGAGAATGTAGTGGTGTTGCGAATAGTCGACGCCGGCCGCTACCCCCAGGATGCCGGACTTGATGGTGACGCCGTAACCCACCGGGTTGTTGGTGGGGGCCAAATAATAATCGGCTTCGTTTCGAATGAGCCGGCGGCGGATGGCCGGGTTTTCAGGCACGACGCGGCCTTCGCAGATCGCGGCTACTTTTGAGCTGAGTGCAACGATAGCACGCGGGGGTAGGGTGGGCAGATAGCGATCGAAGAGCTCGGTGAGCGTATATTGGGCGATGGTAATGGGCGCGGTTTTGATTGCCGTGATCTTCATGCGGGCACTATACAGGCTTTTGGCCGCCGCGTCGCCAGGTAACAATTGTAGAGATATTGACTGTACGGTTTTTGTTTGGTATCTTGGCATAGCCCTTGGTGGGATGAGATGTAGTTGCCCCAGATAGGCTGGAGCGGTATACTAATGGTATAAGCCGAGCCAAAAGCTCACTTTTTGTTGATGTAATTGTAGGTGGTATCACACAGTCTATGGCAGATAAAACGCAGTACGGCGCAGATCAGATTCAGGTCCTTGAGGGGTTGGACCCGGTTCGCAAACGGCCCGGTATGTATATCGGTGGCACGGGGGTAGAAGGTCTGCACCACTTGGTGTGGGAGATTGTTAACAACTCGATTGA
>CAZGZY010000041.1:0-8158 GCA_964530365.1 uncultured Candidatus Saccharimonadales bacterium | reverse complement strand
GCTGGGGGAGATCAGACACGACAAATACCGGGCCATTATTGCCATCGCCAATTCAGTTTCGAACATGCCGGCCATCGTCGCGAGCTACCTAAAAGACAGCCAAACCATTGTGGTGGGCGTTGGGCTAGACGACAAGGGCATGCACGGCATAGACTCGCTGCTGTCGATTAACACCATCCCCAAAGGCGTGCCGCTCGTGACCACCGGCATTGGCAAGGTTGGTTTGCATAATGCCGGCCTGTTTGTCGCTAAGCTCTTCACTAGTTCCGGGAGCAGCCAAGATGCCTAAGCCTTCCGCCTCCAACCCGGACCTGGTGGTTGCTCTGGCTGCGGCGCTCAAAGCCGGCGAGGTTATTCGGCGCGGGTACCAGCAAGACCACCGCATCACCGAAAAAGGCCTAGGGGACCTCGTGAGCCAGATCGACACCGACTGCGACCGGCTCATCCAAGACGAGATTCACGCCGCCTACCCAAATGATCCCATCCTCTCCGAGGAGCTAAGCCCCGAGGCCGCCGTGTCCGGAGCGCCCCGGCTGTGGGTGGTGGACCCGCTCGACGGCACGTCGGCCTATCTGTTTCGGGCCGGCCCTGAGCTGCCGTCGGTGATGGTTGCCCTCTGCGAGCAGGGCCAAGTCACCGTTGCTGTGGTGCATTTTCCCCTCACCAATGAGACCTTTCACGCGCTCCGGGGCCAGGGCGCCTTCCAGGGCCAAACCCGCTTGCGCTGCGCTGACACCCCGCTGGCCGAGGCTTGGGTCGACCTCAACCATTACTCCGACGTCCAGTTTGAGTCACCCGCCTTTCGCACCCTGCGCGACAACCTCCGCCGGCCCGGTGGCGCCCGCCTCGTCACCACCAGCGCGCCGCACTCTGGTTTGAGCTTGCGCATTGCCCAGGGCCACAAAAAGCTTTCGGCCGTCGTCCACGACAATGGCCCGCGCAAACTCAAACAGGCCCCCTGGGACGTCTTGGCCCCCGGGCTCATTCTGCGGGAGGCCGGCGGGGTGGTGGTGAATCTGGCCGGCCGGCCTTACGACGCTTTTGCGCCTGAGCCGTTTATTATGGCCGGCAGCCCCCGCCTGGCCCAAGCTATTAGCCGGCTCGCGGTACACTAGAGGGTCGATTGTCTAGTATGATAGACCCAACTAATCGGGAGCGGGAAATATGTTTAAGCATACTAAAGCCTTTAGCGGATTTTCAGTGAATGATCTGGCCGCGGCCAAGAAGTTTTATGGTGAGACCTTAGGGCTAGACACAGAAGACGGCCCAATGGGGCTGGGTTTGAAACTTGCGGGTGGGGGCCGCATCTTTATTTACTCAAAAGATGACCACCAGCCGGCCACCTTCACCATTCTAAACTTCCCGGTCGAGGATATCGGCAAGGCGGTCGCCGAACTGGGCAGCAAAGGCGTAACCTTTGAGCACTACGAGGGCATGACCGACGACCACGGCATCGCCCGGGGCATTGCCGCCCATCGCGGCCCGGACATCGCCTGGTTTAAGGACCCGGCCGGCAACATTCTGTCGGTGCTCCAAGAGGCTTAAGCTACAGGTTGGCGCCGACAACATGGCCGATAGCCGCGGTAACCGCCATCGCCACGCTGCCGCCAACCAACACCCGCGCCGCGGCCCGCAGCTTGTGCCCACCGCCAATAACCGCGCCGGCTGCCCCGGAAATCGCCAGCGCCACCAGCGACGCGCCCACAATGCTCCAGCTGCTGTGTGCGCCGGTGGTGAGAACCGTGGCCGCGATCGGTACAGCGGCGCCGACCGAAAATGATACCGACGAGGCCAGCACGGCCTGCAACGGGTTGGCTAACGACTCGTGGTCGATCCCCAGCTCATCGCGGGCATGGGCGGCCACGGCGTCGTGGCTGTGCAGCTGCTGCGCCACCTCGAGCGCCAGTTCCGGCCTGAGGCCGCGCCCCTCGTAAATGTGGGCCAGCTCCGCGAGCTCCTCCTGGGGGTTGGCCGAGATTGAACGCCGCTCAATCGCGATGTCGGCGCGCTCCGAGTCGCGCTGGGAGCTCACGGACACGTATTCGCCCACCGCCATCGACAAAGCGCCGGCCGCGAGCCCCGCGATGCCGGCCGTCAGGACCGCCGCCTTGCTGGGGGAGGCGGAAGCGACGCCCAGCATCAGGCTGGAGGTCGAAACGATACCGTCGTTAACCCCCAACACCGCCGCTCTCAACCAGCCGGCCCGGTGGGACTTATGTGACTCTTCGGGGTGGGGGGTAGTGGTGCTTTGCATACCACCAGTATAGCGGACGGCGTGCCGGAGCGCGCCACGGCCTCCGTTCCCAACGGCGGTAGTTCGTATTAGAATCAGGCTATGAAGAATATCAAAACCAAACCCAAAGAACTCCGGCGCCCGCTATTTGTCCGCTATCTGCTCGTGGCGGCCGGCGTACTAATCATTGTTCCGCTGGCCATCTTTGGGTACAAAACAGTCGCGAGTTACCGCGAAACCGCAGCGCAAAAGGCCGTTAGCGACCAGCGCAAAGCCCGCATCGAGGCCATTTACGCGGGTCTCAAGCTAGGCCCCAATTACACCCTCACCGGCCAATCCGTTTTTGGCGAAAAAAAGGTCTACGAGTGGGATAAAAGCCGCACCTATTCCTCGAGCGAAACCTTCTCGCGCCCGGTTAACGTTGATACCGCGGTGGCGGACCTGCGGGCCAAAATTGAGCATGCCGGCTTTAAGTATTTCGAGGAGCCCTACCCGGGCTCAAGCTTTACCGAGCTGCATTTCAAATCCGCCAAGAATGAGTACCTACGCCTAAATGTTTCCGGCCAGCCCTATATGGAGGCTGTCCGCCAGAAGTACCAGGCTAAAGACAACTCGGCGGTGCTGATCGACCCTAACCTGGGGCCGGCGGTTGTGGTTATTAAAGTAAATCTCGACGACAATAACGAATAGGGCCTTTACAGCCTGAGGCTAAGGTGTCATTGTGGCTGGCATGAACGTTGTCTTGCTGTACTACAAATATGTCGCGTTGCCCGACCCTGAGGCCGAGCGCCTAGCCCAGCGCGAGCTGTGTGAGCGCTTGGGGCTCAAAGGCCGGATCCTGCTGGCCGCCGAGGGCATCAATGGCACTGTGGCCGGCTCGGCCGCCTCCGCCGACGCCTACATTGAAGCCATGAACCGCCACCCGCTGTTTGGGGGGATCGAGTACAAGCGCGACGACAGCGCCACCATCCCGTTTCCGCGGCTGCGCATCAAGGTGCGGCCCGAGATCGTCACGCTCGGCGTCGACATCGACGCGGCCAACGCCGGCGCCAAGCTGACGCCGGCCCAGTTCCACGACCTGGTGCAGGACCCGGACGTGGTGGTGCTCGATGCTCGCAATAATTACGAATCGGCCATTGGCAAATTCCGCGGCGCCATTACCCCGGACATCAGCCTGTTCAAAGATTTTCCGGCCGCCCTCGACCGCTATAAGGACCTCAAAGCCAAAACCGTAGTTACCTATTGCACCGGTGGTATTCGTTGCGAAAAGGCCTCAGCCCTCATGAAACAGCGCGGCTTCAAGCAGGTTTACCAGCTCGAAGGCGGTATTGTGGGGTACGCTAAAGCTTACCCCGAGGGCGCATTCGAGGGTGAATGCTTCGTGTTTGATGAGCGCATGAGCGTCGGCTTTAACGACCACCCCGCAGCCCTCGGCGCCTGCCGGTTTTGCGCCTCTCCCACCAACGCCTACCGTAACTGCGCCAACCCCGAGTGCAACGACCTCATGCTGGTGTGCTCGAATTGCGCACCCGATAGGGCCCGCTGCGAAACCTGTGAGGCCGCCCGCGTGCTGCAAGACGCCCGGCAAACCGCTACAATAGACCAATGATAATTTACTACACCGACGGCAGCTGCGAACCCAACCCTGGAACCGGCGGCTTTGCCGTCATTCGCGACATGTCCCCCCACATCCTCGGCGGCGAACCGGCCGATACCACCAACATCCGCATGGAGGGCAAGGCGCTCATTGCCGCGCTGCAAGACGCCGCCGGCGAGCCGTGTGAGATCCACTCCGACAGCGAATTCTGGATTAATGTGATCACCAAATGGTCGTTGGCTTGGGAAAAGAACGGTTGGCGCAAAAAAGGTGGGGACATCAAAAACCTCGACATTGTCCGCGAGGTTTGCCCGCTGTACCGTGAGTCGCAGGCCACGCTAATCTGGGTACGCGGCCACAACCACGACCCCGGCAACGAGCTAGCCGACCATTGGGCCAACGAGGCGCGCCTCCAGCAGCTCGCCAAAGTGGGCTAAGCGTTCTTCGACGCGTCCATAATACTTAGCAGCGCGCCGGTCGCCAGATTTAGCCTCGGGTCGGCAGCACCCTGAGCCATGCTGCTATCGAGCGCCATTTTTACGACCAAGGGGTTCTTGGTGTGCACAATCTGGGCCACTAGCACCGGTTGGCTGCCAAACGGCGCGTAAGTAATGTCGTAGCTTTGCTTAACAAAAGCAAAAATAAGGTCAAACAAGTCACTAAACAGACTTAGCCACCGCCGCAATAGCGCCAGCGCCCCACTCGTTTCCTGCACCGCCCCCACCACATTGCCGGCCCCGTCTAGAATATCCCAGTGGTCGCGTACAAACGTCGACCGCAACCCTTTACGCCGCAGCGAAAACAGCAACTGGTTGCCGGTCCGACTATCGAGCACATCGTAGGTGGCGCCAAAATCAATGATTTGGCGGGCATGAATCGCGATCAGCTCCTGCTGCATAGATTTGTCGGTATAAAGGCGAATATCTTCCCGCAGCTTCCAGGCTTTCATCTTAATGAAGCCGATCAGCACATTTCCTTGTGGCTCAAAAACCGATATTTCCGCGCCAAAAAATTTCCAAAACTTCCGGCGAAATTCCATTTGTTTGTAGGTTGAGTAGTCCATAAGGCCCTTCGCTTAGCTTAAAAGCAGTATATCGTAAATAGGGTTATGATAAAGCCATGACAGACGACACCATCGACGAATCCTACGATGCCTACCGCCAAAGCGCGCACCCCGGCGAACGCTGGAGCCACGACCGCCGCGTGATAGCCGGCTGGTTGCTGCGTGAGGCGGGCGGCCACTTCGACGGCGCCGAAACCCGGGCCGACGGGTCAACTTTTATCGCTTTCCCAAGCCACTTGGGCCAAATTTCCGTGCACGACTACTGGAGCTTTGCCCGGCCCGACTTCGACCCCAGCAACCGCCAGCAAAGCTATGCGCAGGCCCTCAGTCGGCAAGTCCCGGTGCTCACGCTCGGCTATGGCCGTCCCGGAACGGACCCCGCCGGCCGCGCTGAGCTCGTGGTGTTCTTGGCCGGGGAGGTCGTAACGGCCGGGGGCTACGGCGAGGTCTTTGCCCCGCTCGTCGGCGCCAAGCAACCTGGCGAACTCATTGCCATTGAAAGCACCCGCGTCCCCGCCGCGATGGGGGCGATTGACCTTTATAGCGACCCCTTCCTGGTAGCGGTCATCGGCGCCATTGGGCAGCAGACCCGCAAGCCCCCGGCCCACCAATAGTCAATTCACGAGGAGCACAGGCTATCCCATGCCGCGCAAACCATACCGCAACTTCCAAACCCTAACCGCCCGCCCGCCCGCTGCCGATCGCCTATTTAGTAGCCCCGTGGTAGAGGCTGCCATCTCCAATGTCGCGGCCGCCATCCGGGACCCGGACATTCGGCGAATGTTCGAGCAATGCCTGCCCAACACCCTCGATACCACGGTGTATTATTCCGAGGACGGGCAGGGGGCGCCCGATACTTTTGTGGTAACCGGTGATATTCCCGCCATGTGGCTCCGCGACTCCACCAACCAGGTTTGGCCCTACCTCCGGTTCGTTAAGGCCGACCCCAAATTGCAACGGATGGTGGCCGGCTTAATTCACCGCCAGGCCAAATGCCTCCTGCTAGACCCCTATGCCAACGCGTTCTACGATCCCGCCGTAGTCGACCCCGAGCAGCCAGTGCCCAAGGTCACCGGCCAGGCTTGGGTCGACGGCGTGTGGGAGCGCAAATACGAGCTCGACAGCCTAGCCGCCTTCTTCCGGCTCTCGGCCGGGTACTACGAAGCCACCGTCGATACGGCGCCGTTCGGCAAAGCTTGGCTCCGGGCGGTTAAATCCGCCGTCGCCGTGATGAGGCGCGAGCAGGCCGGGCTCAACAACTCCACGCTCGCTGCCAGCTTCAAATTCGTCGGCCCGGACGGCAAGGCTCACCCGGCCCTGCGGCTGCAAGGGTACGGCTACCCGGGAAAGGCCACCGGGATGGTCCGGTCGCTCTTCCGGCCCTCCGACGATGAGTCCGTGTTCCCCTACGCCACCGCCGCCAATGCCATGTGCGTGGTGGGGCTGCGCGGTGTGGCCAAGGTGCTTGAAGCGCTAGGTGAGGCGGACTTGGCTGGTGAAGCTGTCGCGCTATCCGGCAGCATCGACGCCGGCCTCCGAGAGTACGCGGTAGTTAGCCACGGGCAGAGCGGCAAGGTGTACGCGTACGAGACCGACGGGTTCGGGTCGTCGTATGTGATGGACGACCCCAACGTCCCCAGCCTGCTCAGCCTGCCGTATCTGGGCTACTGCCCCGCGGGCGACCTCGTGTACGCTGCCACGCGCCGGCTAGTGCTTAGCCCGGCCAACCCGTACTACGCGCGGGGCTCAGTTGTTTCCGGCCTCACCAGCCCGCACACCGGCACGCTGGACCACTTTTGGCCCATGGCGACGGTCATGCAAGCCCTCACCTCAAGCGACGAGGCCGAAATATCCGCTTGCCTGCGCGACCTCAAGCGCACCCACGGCGGCACCTTTTTTATGCATGAGAGCGTCCACGTAGACGACCCCAGCGACTACACCCGCCCGTGGTTTGCCTGGGCCAACTCGCTCTTCGGTGAGCTCATATTGCAAGTCCACGACCAGCACCCGGGCGTACTCGAGGGAACCTTCTAGTAACATATGGCGCTATATTTTATATCGGCAGCCTCTGGCACTGGCAAAACTACGCTAATGCAAGAACTTCGCAATCGTGGCAAAGAAGCCCACGATACTGATGCCGAATGTGTTAGGCGCTCAAAACTGACAGGCAATACTCTCAGCTATGAACAAGCCAAGGCCGAAGGGGGGTATGACTGGGTGTACCCGACGGACTCACTCAGAAAGCTCAAGCAGCAATCAAGTACTGCCGACGTCTACTTACTTGGCAACGTCGACAACTTTGAAGAGGTGATGGCTGCTGCCGACGAGTACATTTGGATGGCCATCCCGCTCGACGTGCTAAATGAGCGGCTTGATAAAAGAAGCAAAAAATATGGCAAGTCCGCCAGTGAGAGACAATTAATACTGTCGGTGTATAGAGAAATGAGCGCGGCTGTGGGCGCCGAGACGTTTACGCTTGACGCCACAAAACCAGTTAAAAGTATTGCCGATGACCTTCTGGGCCACACTCAATCATCTCTCGGATGATATATGGCCAGTCGCGCAGGCCGTCCGGAGCGCACCGACGCCCCTCTGTCGCCACCGCCCTCCGACGACGCCCCCTCAGCCGCGCACTACTACTGCAGCGCCCGAGCCTGCTGCATGACGGCGTCGAGGTGCTCGCCACCCAGGTGCGCCCGGGCCTCCGCCTCCGCCTCGTTATTGCAGGTGAGAATGCCGAACCCAACCGGCATGTCGTGGTCGAGCTGGACCCGCAAGATCCCATCCACCGCGAACTTGCAGACGTAATCAAAGTGGGGCGTATCGCCTTTAATGACGCAGCCGATCGCGAGCAGTGCCTGGTACTGGCCGCTTTTGGCCAAATGTTGCAAGGCTAGCGGAATCTCGGCCGACCCAGCCACTTTCACCACCCGGACCTTGTCCGCCGGAACCTTATACTCAGCCGCCCTCGCCAGCGCGCCGGCTAGCAGGCGGTCGGTAATGCCGGAGTTAAACTGCGCCACCACCACCCCAACGCTCCAATCGCTCGCGTCAAAGGGCTCAAAGTTAGCTTTTTGCGCTTTTTGCATGTTCCTGCCTCTTTTCCATAATTTTAACGATGTACTTGCCAATCATGTCGAATTCCAGGTTCACTGCATCCCCAACTTGGAGCGATAGCAAGGTAGTATGCTCCAGGGTGTGCGGGATGAGTGATACCCGCATGATGTTGCCCTCCACGCCGGCTACTGTTAGCGATACGCCATTG
>CAZGZY010000040.1:0-8350 GCA_964530365.1 uncultured Candidatus Saccharimonadales bacterium | reverse complement strand
TCGCGGGCGAGGGCGGCGGCGTAGTCGGGCCATTCTACCCACTTGTACTCCCCCACCTCTTCGGGGTTGGGATGGGGCTGACTTGCGGCGGTGGCGGTAAAGACGGGGCAGATTTCGTTTTCGATGATGCCGTTAAACGGCGGTGTGGTATAGCGGTAGTCGGGCAGGATGATCTGGATATCTTTGACTTTGAGCCCGAGTTCGTACTCGGAACGGCGATGGATGGCGGCGTCGAACGATTCGCCGGGGGCCGGGTGGCCGCACACGGAATTGGTCCAGACGCCGGGCCAGACCTTTTTGGTGGCGGCGCGGCGGGTGACGAGGAAGCGGCCAGCGGCGTCAAAAATGTAGCACGAAAACGCCCGGTGCAGCGGCGTGTGGGCGTGGTGCGAGGCCAGCTTGGGGGCGGTGCCGATTTCGGCGCCAGCGTCGTCGACTAAGACAATCATTTCCATACTAGCCATAATACGCACAAAGGCCGTGGCTGGCGAGAAGACGGGTCGACTACACGCTTATGCTGTAAGCTTGCGAACAATTGTGGTCTAATACGGGGGACGTATGCCCAGCAAGAATTGTTGGGACCGTAGCAGATGGGATGAGGTGGCTCAATGTTGGGCGCCGGTTTCTGGCCTTACACGTACTTAACGCTCGGACTGGTTCTGATGGGCGCTCTCGCAGTTGTGTGGTACGTCTGGCTCTACCTGCCGAGTTTGCGGGTAGCGCTGGCCGGGCTGGTGGGCGCAGTGCTGGAGGTGGTTTCGGAGAACTGGTACTTCCGGGACTACTGGCACCCGGTAACGTTGCTCCACTATCCATGGTCGTTTCCCGAAGACGCGCTCTACGGGTTCGCCATTTCCGCGCTGGCGGTGTGCGCGTATCCGTTCTGGCTGCGCTACAAGTATGTGGCAACCCCTCAGCGGATGCCCGAATGGCGCAGCTGGGCGATCGTGGGGGCAGCTCTGGGCGCGTTCGCCGTGATGATGACGGTGGGGCAACAGGCGCTCCACATCAACTCGCTGCAAGTGGCGATGATCGCGTTCGCGGTGATCGGCGCGGTGGGTGTAGTATTTCGGCCGGATCTGCTCAAAGTGGGTCTGTGGGCCGGCCTGATCATGGGCCTGGTAGCCTTCGGCGGCTACGAGCTGGGGCTCAACCTCATCAACGGCCACGCTTTTTTGGCTCACGTGGAGCTATTTCCGGCCCACGACTGGCGAATCCCCAGCAACACGCCGGGCGACGAGCTGGTCTGGAATGTAGCGCGAGGCTTCTGCTTCGCGGTGATGTTGCCGCTTGCCACCGGTTGGCGATTGGCACCCCGAAAAGCCCGTTAGGGGCAGCCTTTATCCGCCCAAACCGGGACGGACCCGCTGCACTTAGCGGGTCCGTTTTTATTAAGATGGTAAGATGGAGTTATTATGCAGACTTCCGGCCCCCACTACGCTGTAACCGTCGAGGCTCGTATCCCCCGTTTTGAAAACGAGCGGTCGTTTGTGGCAACCGAAAAAGAGTTCGCGCGCCGGGAACTGGCTAAGCTTAAAGGCAAGCACCAGGGGTTGTTGGCTGCGGTGATCCCCAAAGTGATTGGCGCGCCAGGGGTGGAGGATTGGAAGCGCTACATCCGCGACTTGGACCATTACGCCACCAAGATCGATGAGCAAGAGGCCGAGATCGCCGCCGGGCTTGTCCCGGTGAAGTTTTTTGTGCTCAATACCGCCGGCGAGCCCGACAAGAATATTAAGATCCGGGTAACAGTTGAGCATGGGACAATTCACCCGGCTAAGGAGTCGCCGAACCGCCCGCCACGGATCGATGACGGCCCCCAACATGTTCCGGAGCAGGCGCCAACGCCGGTCACCCTAGCCAAGGTGGTATCGGGCGCGGTGTCGGGCTTTTCGCGGCGCGGGGTGAAGATTGGGCGGCACAGTGTGGAGGCGGAATTTTCGCGGCTGGAGGGCAACGACAGTGCCTATTTGGTGCACCAGGTGGTGTTCGTTGACGGCGTCAATGAATCGCATTTTACCTTTGATATCAGCTCCGATGAACTGGCTAAACCGCAGCGGGGCGCGGTTGAGGTTAATTAACTCACCGGTTTCTCATGCTTCTCTCAGATTAGACAGATAGAGTTAACACTATGAAAAAGATAGTGTTCATTATTGTGGCCGTGGCTGGAATCGGGGGCTTGATTGCCTTGCTGCAGTACCACCCGCAAACGGGCGCGAACAACTCGGTTGGTGGCGGTGGGGTAGGTGTGGCCACCGGCAACGCTACCACCCCAACGCCCGGCGCCGTGCCCGCCGGCCTGGCCTACAGGGACGGGACATACACCGGCAGCACGGTTGATGTCGGGTATGGGCCAGTGCAGGTTCAGGCGGTGGTGGCGGGTGGCAAGATCACGGCGGTGAACTTTCTGCAAATGCCCTTCGACCGCCAGCAGTCGGCCGAGATTGCCTCGCAGGCTAAACCGCTGTTGCTGAGCGAGGCTTTGCAAGCGCAAACCGCCAATGTCGACACGGTGTCCGGGGCAACGGCAGACAGCGAGGGTTTCGTGCAATCTTTGACCGCGGCGCTGGGCCAAGCTAAGTCATAGAAGGTCGGTGGGGCTCGCGCCTGGCTTGAGGCGGCGTTTAGGGACAATTTACTTTTAAGGGGTGGGCGAGTTGTTGCCCTTGTGAGGCCGGATGAGTATTGATGGGGCCCTGTTTGGGGGGCATTCGTCCGGGTACTACTCCAAAATTTGGAGGTGGTTTGGAGGGCCTTTTCACCCCAGGGCGGCGAGATGGGATACGAGTCGCTAAATGCTAGCGCTCAGGGCACTTGTGAGTAGAAATATGGAGATTATTTCGGAATGAAGCGTTTATCTTAGCTTAGATAGCCTGAAACCGGCTAAGCTGTATTACCTCCAAATTTTGGAGTAGTGTCGGGCCATGAGTCGCTCCCCTATACTCGAATCAACCAAATATCTCGTGTTAGTAGCTCTATCCGCCGGGCCAAACTACGGCTACGCCATCCGCGGGCATATTATCGGCGACACACTGGGAGTCTACTTGCGTGATAGCCTGCTGTACGCGGTGCTGGAGGCGATGGTGCGAGACGGGTTAATTGAAGAGCGGCCGGGGATAACCCGCCGGCAGATATTCCAGATAACCGACCTGGGCAAACGCAAGCTTGAACAAGAATCGAGGGTATTTAAGCGGGCGGCGCGGCTAGCACAGGAGCGGCTGGGCTACCGCTAACTAGTAGGCTAGTAGGCGAAACGTTCGGTGTGAATGTGGCGCTTGCCCAGCCCGCCTTGGCGCAGAGTAGCAGCCACGGCGCTCATCATCGGCGGCGGCCCACACAGCAGCACTTCGCGGCGGGCGAAATCCGGCACCAGCGCGCGCAGGTTGGCGTCGTCGACGAACCCGCGCGCCATACCGGCTACCGTTTCGTCGCTAAGGATGTAGTGCACTACCCCGCCGTATTTGGCGCTCAGGGCATCGAGCTCGCGGCGGAAGGCGATGTCGGCCTGGGTGCGCGCGGCGTAGAGCAGCACCACGCTCCTAGTGGCCTCCGGGAGCTGCTCGAGCATGGCCCGCAGCGGTGTGATGCCAATGCCGCCGGCAATGAGCAGTAGGTCGGGCTGGCTCAGGCGAGCGGGCGTGAAGTTGCCATGCGGGCCGTCGAGCGAGACGAGCGTGCCGGGCCGCAGGTGCTCAAGCTGGCGCGTGAAGTCGCCCAGCATCTTCACCGTGAGGCGAAGGTGTTTGCCGCCGTTGGGGGCCTCGGAGAGTGAAAATGGGTGCGCCTGCCACCACAGCTCGGGCGAAAGAAACCGCCAAACCACAAATTGGCCAGAGGTGAAGTGAAATTGGTCGAGGTGGCGGCCGGTAATGTAGATGGAGACAACCGTGGGCGTTTCGCGCACCACATGATCGACCACAAACCGGTGCTTATACACCAAGTAGGCCGACATGATGAACCGGTACCAAGCCATAAGGCCGAATGCGGCGGCGTATAGCCCGTACCAAAACAGCCGAAACGCCGGCTGGCCCACGAAATCTGAGCCAACCGAGAGCTGGTGGCTAAAGGCCAGCAAAATGGCCACATAGCTGGTGACGTGCACGTAATACCAGGTCTCGTACTTGAGCCGGCGGCGGACGATGGTAATGGAGATAAAGACGATGGCGATAAGCATAATGAGCCCGATAGTGGCCTTGAGCACATCCTCCCAGCCGGTTTGGAAATCCAGGAATTGCGCAATGATGCCCGCGCGGTCGATGAGGGCAAACCCGAGCGTGAGAAAGATGCCGTGGGCAATGAGGAGCAGCAAAGCGGCGTAGCCGTTCCATTTGTGGAATTTGGCGAGCACTTCCAGGCCGAAAGCGTTTTCGAGGAGTGTGAGGCGGCTGAGCAGCACCAATTGCCAGAGGATGCTGTAGGTGCCGAGCAGGCCGGTCACGTTGCCAGTGGCGACCTCAACGGAAGCTACGGCCCAGGTAGTGTGCACCCCGGTGATGCGCCACCAAAAGAGCAGGATCGCCACAGCGCCGGCGACCGCGATGCCGTACCAGATGGCTTGGGCAAGGTTATAAGATTGGCGTTTCACGCTACAAGCATATACCGGGAGGCTGAGAAATGCTTGTGACATAGCGCAAACGGGCGCGGAGGTGGGCAATTCCTGAGGTATAGTGGTATTAAACGGAGTTACCTATGGCGTCTTACCCAACCCTGCACGAGATTAGAGCGGCGGCCGATGATTACTGGAGGGTGTGGCAGCAATTGCTCACTGCTATACCGGAGCTGCGTAAGACCATTGGCCAGCACTCGCCGGACGCCTTGAGCTGGAAGGTGGAAGGCGATTTGGCGCCGCTTGAGGTAGCCGAACGGGTGTATGAGCTGGGCGACAGCCTACACGTGGGCCCGGTGAACGGTGAGCGCGCCATTTTGACGATCCGCAAGGCGCGGGCCATCGCACTGGACACGTTGCAGCACGTGAAGATCCTGCAGCGGCGCCCCAGCCGGCCGGATGACGCGCTCGGCCCCGATAGCCTCGACTTCACCGTGACCCACGGGCTGCCGAAGTTTGGGGCGGTCGAGGCGGCGGTGAAGGGATTTGAGGTGGCGGCCGAGGCCCAGCACAACGAGGCCCACGACTGGATATCGCTCACCTACCACGACCACGAGTTCAAGCTATCCGACCACCACATCTGGGAGGTTTGCGTGCGCGAGGCGGCCGATTTGGTGGGGCTGACGGTGACGGAGTAGCCCTAGCGGCGCAAGTGCAGAAGCCGGCCGAACGGAAGGCGAGCGCGTGACAAGATCGCGCACCCGGCCGAGCAACGAGACCGAGTTCGTGAGCCGACGTTCGGCCGGCTTCGAGCGAGCCGATTGGCCCGCCGCCGGCTACTTCTTTGGCAGCAGGCTCTCCACCTTATCGCGCAGTGAGGCGTAGTCGGAGGCGCCGGTGTACTGCGTGCCGTTGAAGAAGAAGGTGGGCGTGCCCTGAAGGTTGAGCGCGGTAGCGTCGGCTAGATCTTGGTCGACGATGGTTTTGATGGCGTCGCTGGCGGAGTCGGTTTTGAACTTGGTCACGTCCAGACCCAAGCTGCCGGCGTAGTCGTTGAACTTAGCGGCGGCGTCCGCGGCGGCAAGCTCGCTCCAATCTTTTTGGGTTTCGTAGAGCTTATCGTGCATCTGCCAGAACTTGCCCTGGGCGCCGGCGGCTTCGGCGGCTTCGGATGCGGCCTCGGCGTTGGGGTGGAGCTGGGTGAGGGGGAAGTTACGGAAGTAGAGGGTAACTTTGCCGGCATAATCAGTCATGATCTGCTTGACGTTGGGGTAGGCGGCGCCGCAAGCGGGGCACTGGTAGTCGCCAAACTCCACGAGCTGGATGGAGCCGGTCCCCTCCTTGTGACTGCTGTCGCGGGTAATCTTGGTTTTGTCGCCGACCGGAGCCGGCGCGGTTTTATTGGCGAGCACAAAGAGTGCGACCATACCGCCGACTACTACAACCAGAATGGCGCCTAGGATTTTTGCTTCTCGTGACATGGAATTAATCCCCTTTTTACTTATTCCCAACGGAAAACACGCACTGCGATCGCAAACAGCACCACGCCCCAGACCGCGAGACCGAGCAGGTCGCCGCTAATCTGCGCGAAGTGGGCACCCTCATTGGCGATGCGGCGGAGGGCGTCGGCCAGGTAGGTGAGCGGGAAATAGTCGGTGATGGTCTTGAGCAAGGGCGGGAAGCCGTCGCGCGGGAAGAACGTGCCGGAGAGGAAGAGCATGGGGAAGGAGACGAGGTTGGCTAGAGGCGCGGCCTGGTTTTCGTCTTTAGCATAGCCGGCCACGATGAAGCCGAGGCCGAGGAACACAACGACGCCGAAGAGGGCCACGGTGAGGAATTCGAAGATATTGCCGAGGAGGTGGAAGTTAAATAGCCAGATGCCGAGGCCCGTCAGTAGCACCACCTGGAGCACCCCGATGAGTAGGCGCGTGATGCCTTGGGCAATGACGAAATTGACGGGGTGGGTAGGTGTGGCCTGGATGCGCCGCAGCATGCCGGCGGCTTTCATGGAGACGAACGCGAAGGCCACACTAAAGATGCCCAGCTGCATAATACTCATGCCGAGGATGCCGGGCAGCAGGAAATCGATTGAGCCGAGGTTGTTGGTTTTGACGCCGGAGCTGTCGACCGAGATGAGCGGTGGCGTGTTGGTGAGCCGGCTGTTGAAGCCGGAGATAATCTGGCCAATTACTAGGTTGGCGGCCTGGCCGTTGCCGGGCTTGGCCTCATTGAAGTGGGTGACTACCTTGGAGGGCTTGAGCTGGCCGGTTTTAGCGTCGGTGGCGCCAAAATCGGCCGGGATGATGACCTGGAGGTCGATTTTGCCCTTGCCGAGTTTGTCGGTACTGTCGGCCTGCGAGACTTCTTCGACCTTAAAGACGCTGACCTTCTTGAGCTCGGTTACCAGGCTTCTGGATATACTCGTCTTGGAGTTATTGGTGACGTCGAGCGTAAAAGTGCCGCCGGTGGATTTGCTGAGCAGGCCAAAGATGCCGATGAAGGCTAGCGGCAGGAACAGCGTAAAGAATACCGCCGAGACGTTGCGGAAATACATCTTGGTGGAAGCCACAGTGAGACTCCAAAGTGAGACCAATGTGCGTTTCATACTAGTCCCTCAGCTCCTTGCCGGTTAGGTCGATAAAGACGTCTTCCAGAGTGGCCGGCACCACTTTTTGCTTAGGCTTGAAGCCGCGCCCGAGGAGTTGGTTGATGAGTGCGTTGGGCGTGTCCATCGCCACGATTTTGCCCTCGTCCATAATGGCCACGCGGTCGCACAGCACCTGCGCCTCCTCCATATAGTGGGTGGTGAGAATAACGGTGGTCCCCTTCTTTTGGATTTGCTGGACGAGCTCCCAGAGATTGCGGCGGGCTTGGGGGTCGAGGCCGGTGGTGGGCTCGTCGAGGAAAACGGCGACCGGTTTGTTGACGAGCGTGGTGGCAATGCTAAAGCGCTGCTTTTGGCCGCCGGACAGGTCTTTTACCCGCGACTTGGCTTTTTCTTCAAGGCCCACTTCGCGCAACAGCTCCATGGCATTGCTGGACTCGGCGTAGAGGTCGCTAAATAGCTTGATGAGCTCAATGAGGTTGAGGTTGCCGAAGAACGCCGAGGACTGGAGCTGGATGCCGATGCGCTCTTTGACGGCGTAGGGGTTTTTGGAGACGTCGATGCCGTCAATGATAGCCTTACCGCCGGTGATCTTGCGCAGGCCCTCAATCATCTCCAGCGTGGTGGTCTTGCCGGCGCCGTTGGGCCCGAGAATGCCAAAGACCTCGCCTTTCTTAACGCTAAAACTAACACCCTTGACGGCCTCGAAACCGTCACTGTATTGCTTGCGGAGGTCCATTACTTCGAGAAGGAGGTTAGTCATACCGTTTAGAGCGTACCACTATTTGAAAAGACCCACCAGAAGGCAGGCCTTTCGGGGCACAGGTGAACAGCAAGCTACGCGGTTGCGGCCTTTACTTCCTTCTTTAGCACGAGAAGTCCGGTGCGAAGGTTCTCGACAGATACATAGCCGGCAGGCATCGCGTCGACTGCACCATCGCGGACATCGCGGGCAAAGAAGTAGATGCGCTGCAACCGGCCGCCTTTCAACGTCACGTCCTTCATGTGAAGGAAATACTGTTGCCCCTTTGAGTTGGTTTGGGAATAAGCCATACAAATTCCTGTTTAATAATCTTACCTGTATTATGCTTATGCTATATCTGATGTCAACGCTATTTTGCGAAGTGAAAGCCATTAGTGCGAGCGATCACTCAGATTTCGAGCTTAATTTCAGACGGATTTCATGAGTTAATTATGAA
>CAZGZY010000039.1:0-8571 GCA_964530365.1 uncultured Candidatus Saccharimonadales bacterium | reverse complement strand
AATTCGACTCATTGGAGGTGGTGGCGACTGCGGTGCGCGGTGAAGACGGGTAGAGGGGAGATTGGCCCCTTAAAGGGCGGGTTTGTGCCGGCCGTGGAATTTCTCGTGCACGGCCTTGAGCTGTGGGTCGGTGATGTGGGTGTAGATCTGGGTGGTGGCGATGTTGGCGTGGCCGAGGAGGCCCTGGACACTGCGGATGTCGGCGCCGTTAATGAGCAGGTCGGTGGCAAAGCTGTGACGCAGGGTGTGGGGCGTGACGTCCTTGGTGATGCCGGCCGCGACAGCGTAGCGTTTCACTAGCCGTTGGACGCTGCGGACCGTGAGGCGGGTGTACATGCCGCCTTCGGTAGCGTCGGTGGTGCCGGAGTAATGGATAAACAGTGGTGTACCGGTGTCTTTGCGGGTTTTCAGGTAACGGTCGATCCAAGTGGCGGCTTGTTCAGAGATGAAGATGGGGCGGTCTTTTTGGCCCTTGCCGCGCACCATGAACTCGCGGCGGTCGAGGTTGATGTGGCTGGTGTCGAGGTTGACTAGCTCGGAGACGCGCAGGCCGCCGGAGAATAGCAGCTCGATGACGGCGCGGTCGCGCAAGCCGATGGGGTTGGAGGTGTCGATGGCCTCAAGCAGGCGCTCGACCTCCTCGGTCTCCAGGAAAGTCACTTGGGGTCGGGTGGTTTTGGCGAGCTCAATTTTGGCAGAGTCGAGCGCTGTGATGTCGCGCTTGGCCAGGTATTTGAGGAAACTGCGGAGGGCAATGAGGTGGTAGTTTTGGGTGGTCTTGGTGAGTTCATTCCCCGAGACATCTTTGGTGCGGTTGAGGTGCAAGCGCCATTGGCGCACCATTTCGGCGTCGAGCCTCGCGATATCGCAATCGTCGGCGAACTCCACGAGCCGGGTGAGGTAGTGGTCGTAATTGGAGATGGTTTTTTGCGAGCGGTTTTGCTCGATCTCCAGGTGTTCTAGGAAGTCGGTGACGAGTTCGGAGAGGGGGAGGGCGGCCATATACAGAGTCCTTATGCTCTAAGGATACCACGTCGCACAATTCTTGGCAGTCTGTTAATAATGTTTAGAGGGTTTTTACAAATGCGTAATTCCATGCAATAATCGCCCTGAGATTTCCATGACCATGATCTAGCACCAAGGCTTCACACAGTGAGGATGTGAGCATATGAGGCGGTATCCAACCACCCGGGGACGAGTAACTGTACTCGCCTCCTGTGCCGCTCTCGCCATGAGCTTGGCGGCCTGCCAACCCGAAGGCTCGGCATCTCGAGTAACGGGGGACGCGCCTGCCGCGTGCAAGTACGGGGTCCCCAGCAATAGCAGCTGGGGGCGAGAGCATTGCGACAATTTCCTGATTGACGGGAGCCGGAACAGTAATAGCGGCGGTGTCGTCAAACACGTTGACATGAACGTGGCGCGGCAAGCTTACGCTGCGGCTGTGGCCGACAAGGCATCTGCTCAGATCATGCTGGCGCTGTTTGAGGCTGGTTACGTGGAGTCGAGATTCCATAACGATCTAACGGCCACCGATCACGATTCGCTAGGTTACCTGCAGCAGCGCCCGTCGCAAGGCTGGACGAATCCCACCAATGTGGCGCATGCCACTAGGTCGTTCATTTCGGCAGCGCGGGCGGTTTTGGCTGCGAATCCCCATCATCACTACACCGCTGGGCAGCTCGCTCAGGCGGTGTAGCGGTCGGCATTCCCGCTGCGGTATGACCAATGCGAGTCAATCGCGGAGAAGATACTGGCCGCCGCGAAGGCAAGGTAGGCTGGTTGAACTTCGCCGATGAGCCCGAAGGGAGTGAGGAATGTGGCGCGGTCCAGTGGCGGGGTTGTTCTTGTTGCGGCGCTCGTTGTTGCGGCGCTCTACGTCGGCAAGAGCGCCATCGATGGCGGTAGTAGCGGGACCTGTGGTACTGGTCCCAGTGACACGCGGTTCATTGACCTGGGTGACCACGATGGCTACAGCGATGGCAAGCGGGTCACGGTGCACCTGTGCGCGCTCAAAGACCTCAAGTCTTCTAGCGCGGAGAGTGGCCCCAGTAACTCGGGCTGGTACATCTCCGGCGCCGATGGCTACGCCATTGTGAACTCTAAGGTGGCCGTGAAGTTCTACAAGCTCGTGGCCGATATTGAGCGCGACGGGGTTAGCATTAGTGCCGACTCGAGCTTCCGGACGATGGACCACCAAAGGTCCATTTGCCGGCAGAACGGGCCGTGTAATGCCTGCTACTTTCACGGTCGCAATTGCCTCCATGCGTTTAAGATGGTGGCCAAGCCCGGGACATCGAACCATCAGCTGGGGGATGCCGTCGACTTCGTCGGAGTCCAGCATGGGAATGATCGCTGGGACGCCCTGGTGAAATACGCCGGTAGGTACGGTCTTAAGAATTACCCGCCGGAACCTTGGCATTGGTCGCCAACCGGCAACTGATGCGGTCAGCTTTGATCAGCCTCGAGAAGGAGATTTACCCAGGATTACATCCTGCGGGAGAGCCTCTTTCACGAGGCTTCTCTCGTTTCTGGTAGGGTGGCAATAACGAGCGTGCTGGGGGATACCACGCCGCACAATAAGCTCCCCATGAAAGGGTTAATGTTCCCGAGGGCTCTCCGGGTTAGCTGGGCGTGCCTCTGTGACTGTCGGCATGTTTGCTGGAGGGTCCTCTGGACCCGCCGGCTCAGTAGTAGCGAAACCTCTTCCTGTCGGGTGAGGGTCATATGGCGCGTGCTCCTGGATCCTTACTTCCGGTGCGGGGGTACTACTGGTGGGGCGGGGGCTTCGGAGGGGGCTTCGGCGTCTGCACTAAGAAAATCGTTCTGGTGTGAGAATTGTGCGTCTTGTCCTGTGGCCTCGGGTTGTTCGCTTGATGGTGTCTCTGGCATGAGTTTTAGCCCCTGTTTATGCCTAATTAGCATAGCATATGGCGTTATTATGGTTGTCGGTAAGCACGGTTTGGATAATAGCGATACCTGGTACAATTGCCCCATGGACGTGACCAAGCGGGATGGTGATGAAGTTACGGTTATGCGGCCAGTAATCGTTGGGACACTGGCGGTGTGCCTGGCGGTAGCGGTGGCGCCGTGGATCCCCGGGGGGCGCGAGCCGCTAGCGAGGGTGGGGCGTGGCTTTGCATGGCTGCGGGGGGCGGGGCTAGGGGGGCGGCGGCCGGCGGGGGGGGGGGGGCGGCGGGGGCCGCTGGTGTGGTCGTTTGGCGCGCTGGCGGGGTTCGCCGTATTGTCGTTGCTATGGAGCGCCAACCGGTATTCCACGGTTTGGTGGGTAGCTGAGTGGGTCATGGCGGGGTTGGCTTTCAGGTTGGCCTACACGCTGGCGGGGGAGCCGAGGGGTCGCGAGTGGGTAATTCGGGCATATTTGGCGACGGCCGTGGTGTTTAGCGTGTCGGCCATTTGGATGTACCTGGTGAGTAGCTACGACCGGCTGGTTGGGGTGTTTTATTGGCCAAACCCGGCCGCGGCCTATTTGATCCCGGCGGTCATTTTGGCGGTCGACCAGTTGCGGCGGGCACGGGGCCGAATGGCGTGGTGGTGGGGTAGCGCGGCGACGTTGTTTTTGGCTGCGTTTTGGCTAACCGACTCACGTGCGGCGACGTTGGTATTGGCGGTGGTCGGGGCAATTTATCTCTTAATTTCTCCTACACCCAGAACCTTTTGGATAAAATTTGTGTTCACTCTGGCTATAGGCTTTGGGCTGAGTATTGGGCTGGTGCAGGCGAGCACCTTGTTTGTCCAACATAGCGCAAAAGTGGTCCCGGGATCGCGATTGGCGGAGGCGGCGAGCGGAGAGTCGAAGAGCGTGAGCGACCGGCTGTATTACCTGGGGAGCGCGTTTGAGATGTGGTTTGCCCATCCGGTGGGCGGGACGGGCGCCGGAACTTATGGCGACGTCCACCCCCAATACCAACAGCGGGTGATTAGCGCCTCGAATGATGCGCACAACGTGTACGCCCAAACCCTGGCTGAGCTGGGGCTGGTGGGCGCGGTGGCGCTGGCGGCGACGATGTTTTGGCTGCTTGCCGGGGCGCTGCGGGGTGTGGCGGCGAATTCGGACACGGTGCCAGTGTTGCTTGGGGCCGGCGGGCTGCTCGTGCATTTTGGGCTCGATATTGATGCGCGCTACCCGACGCTCTTAATGCTGGCAGCGGCATTATTGGGGGTTGTGTACGGGCAGTGGTCGCAAACCCGGCGGCGGGTGTCGTGGCGCTAGCGGGCGGTGGCCGGGCTGGTGGTGGCACCGCTCATTAGCCTGTACCAGAGCGACGTTTGGGCGACGCGGGCTCGGGTGGCTCAAGACGACGGCGATTACGCTGCCGCCGCCGATAAGTTTGCGGAGGCGCACCAAGGATTGGTGTTTAACCCCGATTACATTAACGCCGAGGGGATCAACCTGTATTCCCAGGCGGCCGGGGGAGGGCCCGGGGCATCGGCGCTGGCGACGCTGGCGCTGGACCGGGCGCGCGAGGCGGAGGGCCTAGACCCGCACGATGGGCAGAATTACCAGCTGGAAGGCCGGGTGCTGGCCCTGCGCGGGGATTTTGCGGGCGCGGCGGCGGCTTTCCGGAAGGCGCTGGTGCTGGACCCGTATAATCAACCTAGCTACGCGCTGGACCTGGCAATGGTCCAAACGCGGACCGGCGACACTAAGGCGGGCCTAGCGACGGCCCAGGGGATGCTGGCTCTGTACCCGCCGGCGGTTGTTGAGAATCGTGGCTCGGACATTACGCTCCGGCCGACGCTGGCGAACCTAGAAGCGCTGGTGGGTAACATTCTCTTGGAGCGGGGGGATGTAAGTGGGGCGGCGCTGGCAGCTAAGCGGGCTTTGGGGTTAGACCCGGCTAATTTGCGCGGCCGGGCGTTGCAGCACCAGGTAGATAAGGCCTTCCACCCTACACCTTGAAGCGAGCTCATTGGCTGGCATCTGGACCGCCCGGCCGGTATAATGGGCGGTATGCAGCTTATCCAGCTTATCGACGCCCTAATTCTTGGCCTCACCCAGGGCCTCACTGAATTCATCCCCGTTTCGTCCTCCGGCCACCTCATATTGGTGGGGCATTTTTTGCATTTTCAGTATTCCGGTTTGGCGTTTGACACCGCTCTCGATATTGGCACCTTGATCGCGCTGTACGCTTTTTTTGCGCGCGATTTTATCGAATTGGCGCATGATTTGGTAATGGGTGGCCCTAAGCGTAAGCTGGCGGCTTATATTATTGCCGCGACGGTGCCGGGGGTGGTTATTGGCGTGCTGGTCCAGAAAGCGGCCGAAACGACGTTCCGTGACGCGCGGCTGGTGGCGGTGAATTTGATCTGGGTGGGGCTCGTGATGTTCCTGATTGACCGGTTTTCGCGCCAGGACAAGGGTATGGCCAATGTCACGTTGCCTCGAGCTTTGGCTGTCGGGGTGGCCCAGGCGCTGGCGCTAGTGCCGGGCGTATCGCGCTCAGGGATCACCATAACCACGAGCCGGTCTCTCGGGTTTGACCGCGTAACGGCGACACGGTTTTCGTTTTTGCTGTCGGCGCCGATTATTACCGGGGCGACTCTGAAGGTGCTGGTGAGTGATGGCAATATGCACGAGCTTTTGAGTGTGCCACTGCTATACGGCGTAGGTATCGTGGCCGCGATGGTTAGCGGCTACGCGGCAATTAAATTCTTGCTGCAATATTTGTCGAAGCACGGTTTGGGCTTGTTTGCGGCTTACCGGGTGGCGGTGGGCGTGGTGATCTTGATGATTGGTCTGCGCTAACATGAGCTTCTCAGCGGTAGCAACGAGCTTGGTGGACCATTTAGGTAGCCTGGGGATCGCGCTGGGGGTGTTCTTAAACGGCCTGGGTGTGCCGGGGTTGTCTGAGGTGCTCTTGCCGCTCGGGGGCCTGGCGGTACGGCGGGGGCAGTTGGGGCTGCCGATGTTGTTTACGGTGGCGATGCTGGCGCAACTGGCCGGTCTGACGTGCGCCTATTTGATCGCGCGCTACGGCGGGGTGGCGCTGGTGGAGAGGTATGGCAAATACGTGCTGGTTTCTCACCGGGAGCTGGCCTCGGCGCAGCGGGCGTTTGAGAGGTTTGGGGGGCGGCTGGTGGTGTTCGGCGCTTTCGTGCCTGGCATTCAGGGCTTTGTGGGCTATGTGGCGGGGCTCGCGCGCATGAATTACGTCCGGTTTATGGTATCGGTGTTTTTGGGCAAACTGGTGTGGATTGGCGGGTTATTGTATCTGGGCTCGGTATTGGGGGGCCATTTGGACGTCGTAGACCGCAGCATAAAACAGATTGGCGTGGTAGTATTGGCGACACTAGTGCTGGCCGGCTTCTGGTATGTGCGGCGGCATCGTCGAAACAAAGCGGCCGAGTTGGCGCGCGATTTGAAAGGGAGAATTAATTGAAGATTAGTGAAACAAAACTGGAGAACGGCCTGCGGATCGTAACGGCCGAGCTGGCGGACGCCCGAAGTTTGACGGTGAACGTGGTGGTGGGGACCGGCTCGCGGTTTGAGGATTACCAGGTGAATGGTGGGGTGTCGCACTTTTTGGAGCACCTGCTGTTTAAGGGGTCTAAGAAGTACCCGAGCGCGCAGGCGATCGCTGAGGCGGTGGACGCGGTGGGGGGTTATAACAACGCCTACACCGGCGAGGATGTGACCTCGTTCTACATTAAGGTGCCGTCGAGCCACGGTGCGCTGGCGCTCGATATTTTGTGCGACATGGTGAAGAACCCACTGCTCGACGCGGGGGAGATCGATCGTGAGCGCGGGGTGATTATTGAGGAAATGAACGTGTTTCGGGATGACCCGCCGCGGTTTATTGGGACACTGGTGCCGGAGCTGATTTTTCCGGACAACCCGTTGGGACGCGACATTATTGGCACCGAGGGCGTGATTAACACGATTTCGCGCGAGGCGATTGCTGCCTACCAGCAGGCCCACTACCGGCCGAATAATCTGGTGGTGGCGGTGGCCGGAGCGGTGGTGCACGAGACGGTGGTGGCGGCCGTGAAGGCGGCGCTGGGCGATATGGAGCCTCTGAAGCAGCCGGCGGTGGTGAGGGTGTCGGAGCGCGCGTCTGGGAAGCGGTCGGTGACACACGCGAAGGCCACGGCGCAGGCTCACTTTATGGTGGCTTCGCGTGGCTACGCGTACGACGACCCGGATGAGCCGGCGGCCCGCGTGGTGGCGGCGATTTTGGGCCGGGGCATGAGCTCAAGGTTGTTTACGAATGTGCGCGAGCGGCAAGGGTTGGCCTACACGGTGTACGCGGAGGTGAATTCGTACGTGGACACGGGCTTGTTTGAGGCGTACGCCGGGGTTAACCTGGACAAGACCGAGCAGGCGCTAGACTCGGTGCTGCACGAGCTGGAGCTGATTCGGCGCGAGCCGGTGGGGGAGGCGGAGCTGAGCAAGGCCAAGCAGCAGCTGCGGGCCGGGCTGGAGATGAGCCTGGAGAGCAATTCGTCGATCGCCGACCGCCTGGGCGCACAGTTGGTGCTGCTGGGCCGCTTGAAGACGATTGATGAGATCATTGCCGGCACTGAGGCCGTGACGATCGCCGATGTGCAGCGGGTGGCGGGCGAAATGCTGGCCCCCGAGCGGTTGCGGTTGGCGATTATTTCGCCGGATCCCGAGGCTGTGGCCAAACATTTTGAACAAAAAGTAACTTCGAAGGAGAAGCAATAATGGAACGAACACTAGTAGTACTCAAGCCGGACACCGTAGCACGCGGGTTAGTGGGCGAAATTACCAGCCGATTTGAGCGGGCGGGGCTCAAGATTGTGGGCATGAAGATGGTCTCGCCGGATGAAGAGCACTTCAAGAAGCACTATGAGGGTATCAGCAAGCTCATTAGCCGATGGGGCGAAGACATTTACCGCGTCACACTCAGCCAGATGACCGAGGGTCCGGTGGTGGCGATGGTGCTTGAGGGCATCGAGGCCGTGACGCATGTGCGCAAGATGGTTGGCACGACCGATCCCAAAGAGTCGGCGCCGGGCACGATCCGCGGCGATTACACGCACTTGTCGCGCGCCTACACCAACGAGCGCGGCTCCACGCTGCCAAACCTCATCCACGCCTCGGGCGATTCAAGCGAGGCGGTGCAGGAGATTGCGCTGTGGTTCGGCCAGGGCGAGCTCTATGAGTACCACACGGCCCACGAGAGCGTGGTGCACGGGCGAGTGCCGGCGAAGTAAGTTGCTGATGGCTATTAGATAAGTTCGATTTATAAAATTGGTTGGGTAGACCGGGGCTGACGCGTTGCGCCGGCCCCGGTCTATGCCTTTTTCTGACCCCCCTTGCTTGGGATACTGCGTATCTAGACATGCGCTGACGCAGTCTGAACATGGACAAACCGCGTGCCGAGCATCTGCTTGAGCGCTACGGCGACTTTGGGGTCGTCGATGGTGACGACGAGGTTCTCCAGGTGGTCGTGCTCTGCAGCGAAGAACAAGATCTCAAGCGCGAGGTCTCCGGGTGAGCATTTGCCCGTGGTCCGCTGAAGGACGGAGGCGAAGTATCGGAGGTTGAGCCTGTGGAAACCGCGCTTACGCCTCAGGAATTCGGCT
>CAZGZY010000038.1:0-8753 GCA_964530365.1 uncultured Candidatus Saccharimonadales bacterium | reverse complement strand
ACATGGTTTGAGGCACATAGTTGGCTATGGGACACCGCAAAGGTCAATGAGCTGATTTCCGGCAGCACTGATGAGCCGGTATTCTTCTGTGGCGGTGCATATAACGAAAAGGATTTCTACGACCTGTTTGATCTTCGTTTTGCCCTACATACCGATAGTGAAACCCTGATAAGCCGATTGCGACCTAGAGAACCAAAAACCTGGGCTGACGGTTCGCCTGCTTTGTTAAAACTATTGGATTGGAACAGCCGATTTGAAGCGTACAGCATTAAATCAGGGGCAATACTTATTGATAGCACCGCCCCAACAACAAGCATTGTGGACGAAATACTGAGCCACATTAAGAAACAGAGGACATAACTATGCCAGCTTACCTAATCACCGGCTACCCAGCCACCGGCAAATCGAGTGTCGCAGACGAACTAGCGCGGCGGGGTTATGCCGCCTACGACACAGATAATCTGCCGGAATTAAACCATTACACGCACAAAGACGGCACGCCCGTGGATTTTAGCAAAGGGCACGTAGAGGATCAATCAGAGATTGAATCGGTATGGGATAAAGCCAAACTAAAAGAGCTACTACGGAGCGCTGACCAGGTATTCATCTGCGCGGTAACCTCTAGGCAGCATGAATTTTATGATCAATTCGACAAAATATTTGTGCTGACGATTGATGAAACGACGCTCAAACACCGCCTGCTCACTCGTACCACGAACGACTTCGGCAAGCACCCTAACGAACTGAAAATGTTAGTCGATGGCCGCAAAGGGTTTGAGGAGCAAATGCTCAAGGAGAGGGCTATCCCAATCAATGCTACGCAGCCGCTTAGCGATGTAGCAGATTGTATTCTGGATCAGCTTTAGCCCTAAGCCCAAATCGCGCAAAGCCAAACCCGCCACCAAACCAACTCCACAAATCTCGTCTTGCCATGTATCTTGTGGTAGGTTACGATTGGACCACAACATAAGCAGCATTCTCGTCATGTCGGGCAAGCAGGGTGAAATTCCCTCACTGTCGCGCAACTGTAAAGCCAGAAAACCGATTACGAGAGTCAATTGTTCACGCGCTCTTCGCTGACAAAGAGTTGTGGATGGGTTTGAACCCTCTCACACACACTCCCGGCAGCCGGCGGCGTAAACGAGAGGGTTTTTGTGCCAGGTGGTGAATCATTAACTTACGCTCCGGACCGAGCCAGGACAGGTGAAGACCTGCCCGTTGATGATGTTGGAATCGAAGGTGAGGACGACGCCTACTCACCCGAAGGCGCAGATGCCCCCGAGCACGGAACGGTCGAGGACGAAGAGGCCGAAACTGACCTAATCGGAGAGCTACTCAGCCATCCGGACCTAGCCGGTTTAGAAGCTATTAATGCCAACTACTTTAAACTCCAGACCAAGAACGGCAAAGAAGCCTGGTCCGGCAGTGTGGTAGACCCAGACGAAGAGGACCCCCAAGAGGTCAAGTTGCTTCCCCACGATGATGAGCTTAGAACGGTGGTCACGGCACTACAAGTTGGCGACGAGCCAATCATCAAAAAGGGCTCAGGCGTCAATATGGGCGGTGAGGACGTTATCTTCGTGAACGTCTATGCCCGCTCCGAAAAAGGCATTGTCGTGATAACCGGTGAGATCCCGGCTAAGGTCACGGAATACGAGAAAGAGGACCTCGGCAGTGAATCCGGCGCTGATGAAGACGACGGGGAACCTGAGGCCGACAGACCCCCACTCAGCTATCTCGACACACCGTTCGAGTTGCCGGTTGAACCCCCGTCCCCAGCAATCGAACTCAAAGCTGTCGCAAAGCCCGATGAAGCCGGCGAGCCAAATGAACCAGCCGAAGCGCCAATCGAGCTCGTCGCCGCCACCACCACCGAGCTCGAATCGGAAGCCACTCCGGCACCGGCAGTGACCGCAATCCCAGAAATTATTTTCGCCGACTACGGCATCGTTGAGCGGGAAGATAAGACCAACGACGCCGAAGGACCTGCGCCAATACCTGTGGAAGCCGCTCACCCAGCAGAGCAACCACCCGCCATAGATCTTTCGCCGGTACTCATGGCGTCTGCCCCAATCGAAGTCGAAACCGATATGGACCCAATGGCGTATTGGCACGCCGAAGCCACCCAAACATCCGCCGAGAACCCCGTGGCTCCCTGGACGCAACCGTTGCAAGTTGCCCAAACAATGCGACCGTCACAGCTCCACGGTTTCGCACCCACGGAAGCGTCTGCTGAGGCTACGACATTCCAACCCGTAGAATACGCCTTGGTCCAGGCCGAACCAACCATGATTGCCGCCCCAACTGAGGTAACCGAGCAACCAATAACGCCGGCAATCGTCCAATCGCTTGCTCCGGCCCCCGCCGAACCCAGTGCCACGGCCAACCACGTGCCCGAGGCGCCGCACGACTCGCCGGAGCCCAGTGGCGGCGGACAAGCTTCGATCGAAGCGGTAGCGACCGTCCAATCCAAACCCGAGCAACAGGCCGCAGCAGTCCCAGAGGTCGCAGGCAGCGTTCAAGAGGCTGCCGCCCCCGCGGACGCGTCAGCGACTGCCCGCCCCACCCCGGAAGCGGCCAGCCAGATCCAAGAAAAGCCCGTGCCAAGCCAAGAAATCAAGATCCAGGACACACGCGAGACGCCGGCCCCAGCCGTTGCCGAAACCCACCCAGCCCCGGCCATTGCCGAGACTAAACCGGTCGCGCTCGAGCAGGGTCAAGAGGTGTCATTCCAGCACGCCGAGACCGCGGTAGCAGAGACTCCAGCCGAAGCCCCCGCGATTAAGCCACCAGCGACAACTGCCGCGTCAAAACCCGTCGCAGCCACCGCTCCCGTACCGGCTACGCGCGTTGCCGAATTCCGCCAGGCCGAACCAGCGGCGGAAACAGCTACCGCCGATGCCGAAGAAGCCGCAACCGCCACACCGGCCAAAGAGGTAGCCGTAGTAGCCGTGCCCACGAATGCCGCAACAACATCCCCAGTCCCAATCGCGCACACCGAAGCCCCCACCGCCATTGCACGAGCTGAAGCCCCCACGGAACCAACCGCCACGATCGCCAAGGCACCCATCGCCCCAGTCAAAGCGCCGGCCCGCGCCACCATCGTCGAGCGCCCAGCAGTTCAAGCCGCCCCGGTCGCCATTGTCGAACCGGTAGCTACCCCCATTCGCCGCACCGCCGAATCCGCCGTCCAAAAAACAATCACCCACGCGACACCCGCCCCGCATCTGACACATGCCACCTCCATTGACTACCAGGATGAAGTCGCGCAAGCCACCAGCGAAGAGGGGATCGAGCTAGCATTCACGCCCGAACCCGCCGCAGACCACCAGCGGCCCATTGCCCAAAAGCGGCCGGCCCAACTCACGGTCGGAGCGCCTCAGCCCGCCAGCCGCATCCAGCTGCCGGAACTCCACCCACACCCAACCAATTTGGTTGAGCGCCCAATTGCTCCCCAGGAAATCACGACTGCCAAGCCTGTGGTACAAATTGCCAAGATGACCCGCAAGCCCGCGTCTTCGCCGATTGCTACCCCAGCCTCAACTGCGCCCAAAGCTCAGCCGGCACTAATAACAGCACCGTCCAATTACCTCCCAATCGGGATGCCTACCAAATGGGAGGTAATTGGCGCCCAAGCAGTAGTTCAGCCCGAAGTGCGCCTCCATACCACCCCCGCCATTGAAAGCATCGAGCAACGCGCGCCCGTTGAGCCGGCCACACCATCGCCAGCCCCACGCGCCCAAAACCCAATGCGAAGCTCGCGGGCTGAGAATTTCACCCGCCCCACCTACCAGCCCCCCCAATTCGCCACCCACACCATCGACCTCGACATCGAAATCACCCTCGAATCGGACAATTCGCGCCGGCCCCGCGCCCGCCGCCGCACTAGGACGGCCACCGTATGAGCACGCCAGTATCCATCAAGCTCTATGACCTAATGTCGGCTGCCCGCGCCGAAAAACTCCACGATGTTGTGGAGCGCGACGCCGAACTAAACCGCCTGGTGCGCATGCTCCTGCGCCCCAGCCACCCCCACGCCGTACTGGTAGGGGAGGCCGGCATGGGCAAAACCAGCCTCATTGAGGCTCTGGCCTTGCGCCTGCACCGCGGCCAGTACCGCCAGCTCGGCCCTAAAATGTATCGCCTCAACACCGAGCCCATCATGGGCCTACTCGTTAACGGCGACAGCCTGCGCCAAGCCCTGACCGCCCTCCGCCAAGCTACCGCCCCGCTCGAAACGGCCACTATCGTGGTCGAAGACATCCAGCTGCTCGCCCCCGACGACCCCAGCCGCCTCGAGCTCACGCTGGCTCTCCTGCAATCCCTAGCCTCACACCCCGGCATCCGCCTCATCGTCTCCACCACCACCTCGGCCTACCACCACATTTTCGCGAGCGACTACGTATTTAACCGCACCTTCGACGCCCTCGAGCTGCCCGAAGCCAGCACGTACGCCATCACTCGCATGGTCGATCTCGCCGTGCCCCGGCTGGCCCAGCTGGGCCGCCAAACCATCGAGCCCGAAGCCGTCGAGCAGGCCGTGATCTACGGCGGCCGCTTCGGCCACGGCCGCGCGCTGCCCGACGCCGCCATCCGCTTGCTGGAAGAAACCTGCACCAAAACCAGCCTCGACGGCTACGACACCGTCACCGCCCGCGACGTCCAGGACGTGGTGGCCGAACGCGAGCGCCTGCCCATCGCCGACCTCCAAACCACGCAAACCGACAAGCTCGCCGACCTCGAGCCGCAGCTCCACCTTGCCGTCGTGGGGCAGGCAGCCGCCATCCGCACCATTGCGCGCACGATTGCCAAATCGCAGCTCGGCCTGGGCGACACCACCAAACCCCGCGGCTCGTTCCTGCTGCTCGGCCCCTCCGGCGTCGGCAAAACCGAAACCGCCAAAGCCCTCACGCGCTTGGTTTACGACAACCCCGCCTCGCTCGTGCGCCTCGACATGTCCGAATACTCCGAGGCTCACGCGGCCGTGCGGCTCATTGGCTCGCCCCCCGGCTACGTCGGCTACGAAGAGGGTGGCCAGCTCACCGGCGCCATTGCCCGCGAACCCTACAGCCTCGTGCTCTTAGACGAAATCGAAAAAGCCCACCCCAAACTGTTTGATTTGTTCTTGCAGCTCTTAGACGACGGCCGCCTCACCGACTCCTCCGGGCGTACCGTCGATTTCACCGAGACCCTAGTGCTCGCCACCTCCAACATGGGCAGTGTGGAAATCGCCCAGGCCGCAGCCGCCGGCGTCGACGTCCACAGCCAAAGCTTCATGCAAACCACCCTCCTGCCCCTCCTCATGCGCACCCTCCGGCCGGAGTTCATCAACCGTTTCGACGCCATTTTGGTCTACGAACCTCTCCGCGAACTCCAGCTCGTGGCCCTCGCCCAGCGCGAACTCACCAAGCTCAGCCTACGTCTGAGCCGCCTCGGCATCAGTTTCGACGTGTCCGACGCCACCTTAGCCACCCTCCTGCGCCCGATGTACAACCCGCTCTTCGGCGCCCGACCCGTCAAGCGCCTTGTGGCTACCCATTTCGAAACCCCCATCGCCGACAAACTCATCAAGCGCGAACTCACCGGCCCGGTCGTCATTACCGGCACCGAAGCTTGGCTACGCTCGGAGCTACCAGTATGAACCCGCACGCCCTAGCCTCCCCCGAAACCATCGTATCGGCCGAACTGATCATCTCCGGCGATGTCTCGGTGGAAATTGAGACCGAAGACCTCATACCAGAAGCCCTGGAAGTTCACGAAGCATCCCCCGAAGGCTCGCGTCCCACCGAAACGATCCAGCCCCAACCCGAATCACCCGTCGTCAACTACCCCCGCCTCGACACCAGCCCCTTCGACACCAGCGAGTTCCTAGACACCCCGCTCGTCATCAACGACCTGCACCCAACCAAGCCACGCGCCACCCCCGCCCAGCCTGCAGCCACGCTCTCCCGCGAAGTTCTCCAAGCCCGTAACATTGAACTCGACCTCCAGGGAGCACACCAATGAGTCGCAATCCCATGGTTTTCATCAAGCTCAAACCCTCGCCCGAAACCGTCACCGAGGGCGCGGCAGCCAAGAAGCACTTCGAGGCCACCAAATCGCTCATGACCGCCCTCGGCGGCCTGCTCTCAGACAGCCCCCACGAAACCCTCAGCCTAGAACTCGTCTCGAAAGAGGGGAGTCTCAGCTACGTCATCGGCGCGCCTAAGGATTGGCAGCCGGAGGTCATCCACCATATCTACGCCGCCCTGCCGTCATGTGAGCTCGAGCCCCAAGCCGCCTGGAGCCTGTTCGACACCCCCGGCGAGCTGGCCGGCGCCACCGTGCAATTTATGCCGCCGGAAGGCCCCCTGCGCAGCGACGAATTCGCCGGCAGCGACCCGCTCCAGCCCTTGCTCGAGGTGCTCATATCCGCGGGACCCGCCGAGCGCCTTTGCCTCCAGCTGCTGCTCACCAGCGCCCACCACAAATCCTCGCTCGGCGCCCGCGCCATGGAAGCTCTGGCGGGCGTCGCGGTCAGCGGCCTGCGCAGCGCCATCATCGGCAGCAAATACGAGCCCGACAAAAAAGATGAGGTCGAGCCCGACAAAACCGAAACCGCCCCCTTCCGTGCCAACCTGCGCCTCATCGCCCTCGCCGCCACAGCCAGCGAAGCCACCAGCCTCGTCCGCCACGCCGCCAACGCCTACCACCAGCTCACCATCCCCGGCAAGACCAAAATCCGCTACCATCTGCCCACCCGCGTAGCCCCGTGGATCGAGCAAGCCCTCCTGCGCCGCGCCGACCCCAAAGCCGCGTTCTACCTCACCCCGCAAGAGGCCACCAATCTCTACCACACCCCACTCAATGTCCGCGCCTACCCCCAGCTCGAGGCCATGAGCTCTACGCGCTTGCCCATCCCCGAATCCCTGCCGGAGCAGGGCCTCCTCGTCGGCTTTGGCGCCTTCCGCGACACCACCCCGCCCGTCCGTCTCTCACCAGCCGACCGCCTCCGCCACACCTACCTCATCGGCCAAACCGGCACCGGCAAATCCAGCCTCTTCCAAGCCTCGGTGCTGCAAGACATGGAAAACGGCGACGGCTGCTGCTTCATCGACCCCCACGGCGAAGTCATCGACTGGCTCCTGCCACGCATCCCCAAACACCGCGCCAAAGACGTCATCTTGTTTGACCCCAGTGACCCCGAAGCCGTCCTCGGCCTCAACTTGCTCGAATGGCGCACCCCCCACGAGCGCGACCTCATCATCCAAGAGCTCATCCTGCTGTTCTACAAACTCTTCGACCCCCAGCACACCGGCATCATCGGCCCCCAATTCGAACACTGGCTGCGCAACGCCGCGCTCACCATTACCGAGCCCAAAGTCCGCGGCACCTTAGTCGACATCCCACGCCTCTTCACCGACAAAGCCTTCCAAAAAGACGCCATCGCCAAAAGCGACCACTGGGCCGTCAAAGATTTCTGGAACAACCAAATGGCCCAAACCGCCGACTTCCACAAATCCGAAATGCTCAATTACTTCACCTCCAAATTCGGCAGCTTCCTGGGAAACCAAGTAATGCACCAAATCCTCTCGCAAAAAAATTCCGCCTTCGACATGCGCGCCCTCATGGACAACCGCAAAATCCTGCTCGTAAACCTCTCCAAAGGCCGCCTCGGCTCTCTCAACGCCCAACTCCTCGGCACCCTCATTGTTACCAAAATACAAATGGCCGCCATGTCCCGAGCCGACACCTCAGCCGAAAATCGCCCCCCGTTCTACGTCTACATCGACGAGTTCCAAAACGTCGTCACCGACTCCTTCGCCCAAATGTTATCTGAAATCCGCAAATACGGCGTGGCGCTGCACCTGGCCCACCAATACGTCGACCAGCTCCCGGACAACATCAAACAAGCCGTCGCCGGCAACGTCGGCACCCTCATGGCCTTCCGCCTAGGACACGCCGACGCCGGGTGGCTCGCGCCCCACTTCGCGCCCCTCACTCCAGAAGACCTCACCAACATCGAGCCGTTCCACTACCACCTCCGCACCCTCTCTCACGGTCAGCTCACCACGCCCTTCACCGTCTCCTCGCCACAAGTAACCACCACCCCTCAACCGGCACTGGAGCACGCTTTGCGTCAACGCGTCCGGCAATTTGTGGCATCTACTCAAACCTAAAATTACACTTGACCAAACAAAAACCGTACACTATTCTTGATATCGTGATAAACTTAAAGAAATCGAAAGGCGCCACCATGACCTCACCAGATTGGGTTACCATCGGCACTGTTGCCTCCATCGTCACGCTGCTCATGAGTGGGTTTCTGTGGCTGCTAAACAAGATTTTTAATCTCGGCAGAACCTCTCAACGGCTCGATTCCATCGAGACCAGCCTATCTGAGTTCAAACAAGACGTCAGCTCTCAGTTCAAGGGCGTGCGGCAGGGGATAAGTACTGCCCGCAACGAGCTCAGTGACGAAATTCATGCCTTGGGGGCCCGCATGGACCAACGCATCGATAAACTCATCCTCACCCTCCCCGAAACCAATACTAATTAAGGATGCATGCGAAACTGAAACGCAAGCACGAAAATATCCCGAAGACAACACGCTCTGGGAGTTAGTACAAGCACGCTGGGCCCATCTCGAATCACTACTAAAACAAGCTAATTCAGAGAATGTCAAAATTCAGTTGCAAAAATTTCATATGACGCAACAGATGGGAGCTGCGCTGTATGATCATGATAGTATTATTGACTTAATGTTAAAGCAA
>CAZGZY010000037.1:0-8819 GCA_964530365.1 uncultured Candidatus Saccharimonadales bacterium | reverse complement strand
ATCTCACGGAGGTTGACGTCATCTTCGACTAACAGAATCTTTGCCATTGGTAACCTTACTTTATCTTAACCGGCTTATGCTTGGCAATAGGGTTGCCTGAAACTATTGTACTCTACGCCGCGAATTATGGGGCGCGCTCTGTTCGCCGGGGATGGGCATGGAGACAGCGGGCTGGAGGGGTTCGGGGCTAATGGCCGGCCCGGTTTCGGGGGCTACCGGCGCCAGTGCGGGCGCTGCGGGGGCGGCGGTGGGTAGCGCCATGGCCGGTATGACGTCGGGTTCGGCGGGGGCTGCGGAGTTGGGCTGGACAACCGTGCCGGCGCCGGCTGGGGTCTGGCCGCCTCCGGCCGCGGCGGCAGTGGCGGCTTGCATGGCGGCGACCTCGCTGTCTTTCATGCGTGGCAGCGAGAAGCGGAATGTGGTCCCCTGCCCCGGCTTGGACTCAACCCAAATCCGGCCATTGAAGAGCTCGATGACGCGCCGGCACAAATACAAGCCCAGGCCGGTGCCGCCAATGGTGCGGGTGGCCGAATTATCGATGCGGTAGAACTTCTGGAACAAGTGGGGCATGTCTTCGGTGGCGATGCCTACGCCGGTGTCGGAGACTCCAACGCTTACCTCTTTTTCGTTACCCTCCAGGGTTACTTTTATGCCGCCTTCGGGCGTGAACTTAATGGCGTTGTCCATGAGGTTCATCACGACTTCCCGCAGTCGCTCGGGGTTGGCGGCTACATAGAACAAAGGCGAGATGGTTTTGCCGGTTTGGCCGCCAATTTGGTAAACCAGCGTGAGGCCCTTCTTTTGGGCGGTAAATTGCATGTCGTCGGTGGCTTCTTGCATGAGTTTGCCCACGTTTACGGCCTCAATTTTGCCGCCCAGTTGGCCTTCTTCGGCTTTGGTGACCGAAAGTAGGTCGCGGAAGAGCTCGCCTAGATGAGTGATGGTTTCGTGGGCTTTGGTGAGGAACTTCATGGCGCGGTCATCGATGGTGGCGACGTTGGCGTTCATGGCGAGTGAAATGTAGCCCTCAATGGCCGCGACCGGGGTGCGCATTTCGTGGCTGGCGGTGCTCACAAACTCATCTTTTTGGCGCTCCACCTCTTTTTCCTGGCTGATGTCGCGAAATAGCGCGATGGCGCCGTTGGCTTGCTTGTTGGCGTCAAAAATTGGTGAGATAGACAGGCTGAGCTGGATTTTGCGCCCGGCGCGGGTGGTCATTACGATGTTGTCGCGCACTACCGTGGCCCCCTTCTTCCAGGCCTCCACGAATGGATCGTTGAGCTCGGTTAGGGGTTGGTCTTCGGCAGTTTTGAGCTGCAAGACCAGGTTGAAATCGATGTTTTGGGCGCTCGATTGGTCCCAGCCGGTGAGCTCGACGGCGGCTTTGTTGAAGAGCTGGATTTTGCGGGTGGCGTCAATTACCATCACCCCCTCGCCAATGCTGCCCATGATGGCCTCGGCTTTGAGCTGCTCAGTGGAGAGCTGGCCGGATAGCGTCTCGAGTTTGGAGCTGGCGACGCTAGCTTTGCGGCCGCGCGAGTGCACCCATTCGGCCAGGGCGCCGGCCATGAGCGTAATGCCGAGTTGCACGAGGTGGTCGCGGATGTAGAGGGTGTGGAACCCTTCGGCGAACAGCGCGTAGGCGTAGTAGACGACGGTGAGGCCAAGAATCCCCAGGGTTTGGGGAGTGCCGAAGATTCCGGCAACCACAATGGCTAGGAGCCACAGCGAGTAGTACGGCGAATCCAGGCCGCCGGTGGAGGCAATGACCAAAATGAGGTTGACGGCGGTGATGCCAGCCAGAACCAGGGTGGAGGCCGAGAGATGTTTGCGGGCGAGCAACTGATGGAGGGTTAGGAAATACACTAGCCCAACGGTGCCGAGAATGGCGGCCGTCAGCGATACGCCGGTGTCTGAGAGCATGTCCGGCCGGGTTCCGTAGAGCGCAAAGATAGCCACCGCGATGAGGCCGCCAACAACGGCTTGCACGGCGGCAAGTATCTTTAAACTACGTAAACGCTGATCTGGCATCACCTGATACGCCGGCCCATCCTACAACATTATGCTTGTGGTTAGAATTATGCCCGCGGGCGGCCGTTTCCGCAAGGGTTTGAACTGAATTTGGTAGGCTGGGCGAGGCTGGACAAAACCCCGAGAAACTGCTATATTTACGTGGTTTTACACGTGGTCCCGTCGTCTAGTGGTTAGGACATCCCCCTCTCACGGGGAAGATCAGGGGTTCGAATCCCCTCGGGACTACCAAAGCACTAATAGCTTCAGAAGAGGGTGCATCCGTTGCGGCCTCTTTCTGTTTTTCCGCTTGCTCAAGGGCTATTTCCTCATAGCAGGCGCTCGAGGCAATTTGCGAGATCTGGTTGGTAGCATAGAGCTGATTTCGCTCAGCGAAGCGTTATTTGGCATTGCTACTGCTAGCGAGTCGTAGCATGCGGCTTACGGTCCCCAGGCGGGTGCGAAGGAGCGCTCACCTGGGGACTCGCCCGTGCATTTTTTGATAGTAGTCTCTCTTAGGTCGGTAGAGGTTGTAAAATGCGGTGAGATGTGGCATGATCGCGACGCTCACTAGAGCAAGATGGCACGAGTTGATATTTCGAGACTACGAAGGGCAAATCGTGAATTCAGGAACGATCCTCCGTGCGACCGGCTGCCGCCTCGGCGTGTACCGTGGTCGTGGGCCGAATGTTTACGCGGTGGGCGGCGAGCTCACCACTGCTTGGGAACAGGCCCACCCCGAACGGCACGAGGCACTGATCGAAGCCTTGCGTCGTACCGCCGCGATGCCCCAAGCTTCGCTGGGCGTCGGCGATTCGGGTTTTGCGATCGAGGCTCCCAGGTTTGTTGGGTTCCGGCTTGGCCGGTTCTACCGGTTTGCCGATCTGGTTGCCCAGGCGTTTTGCATCGGGATCGACATGTACCCCGATGCCGTGGCGCCCTGGGGGTCGATTACCTATCGCCGGCCGACGCGCCAGATTATCCTGAGCGTTCCTCCCGTTCCGGAGGAGAACATCTCGCTGTTCGATATGCTTACGGACTTGTTCCGCCGCCTCTCCGGTGTGCGGGTGACAAGCTCACTTGATGGCGAGGTCACCATCATCCTGCCGCGAACGTGGCGGCGCGAGCGGACTTCGGTCACTGGCTTCGCCTTGGCGATGGTAGCCGCATACCGAGCCGGGGCCGGCCTTTCCTAGGCCGCTTCCGCTGTTCGTGCCGATTTTTTGTTCGCTGGTTGGGGCCTTTCGAGACCCCAACCAGCGAACGGGTACTGCATTAATTTTTTCCTCGGGCTAGAGGCCGCGCCCATTCTATGATTGTTCCCGGTGGTGGCGTAAGGTTGGTACATGATCCATGTATCCGACGACGTCTTTCAGCGGTTGGTTGAGGAGGCAGTGGCGGCGATTCCGCCGCGGTTTGCCCAGGCGTTGGATAATGTGGCGTTTATTGCCGCGGACGAGCCCACGCGCGCGCAACTGGCGGCGGGCGGGATTTTGCATGGTCGGATGACGCTGCTCGGCTTGTACGAGGGTATCCCGTTGCCGGTGCGGAATAATGGCTATAACGGGGTGGTGCCCGATGTAATTACGGTGTTTAAGCGGCCACATGAGGCGATGTGCCAAGACCTTGAGGCGCTGGGCCGGGCGGTGCACCAAACGGTGTGGCATGAGGTGGCGCATTATTTTGGGTTGGACCACGGGCAGATTCACGAGCTGGAGAAATAATCCTCGGTAGCCTGAGGTTCAAGGCTTCAATGCCAGGGCGCGGATGCTTGAAGGCGCATCGGCAAAAATTGGCAGTTTGTGCCAAAAATTGCCGATGTATGCAGCCGTACCAGGCGGAGGGTGTGGGTTGGGGGCTGGAGTGTCGTCTCGGCTCTTGACAAAGCACAAGCACTATAGTATAATTGTGTGCGACCTTGAAATTTGATGTTCGAACGACATGCGTTCCATTCACACCTTTGCCAGGAGGCAGATGTGATTAGTAAGGGCGTTCCCTCCGGGCCTGGCCCCGGGTCGTACCTGATCTATCCCCAGGTGCCCAAGAAGCCGATGAACAAGCCGGCGGCCATCGTGGCTGTTGCCATGATGGTGGTGGCTTCGCTGACGGTACTCTGCGACCACGGCGGAACCGTGGCGATGCCCTCCCTGTTGCTCGCGTTCGTATGTTTGTTCATGTTCGTGAGCATCCCGATTGGCTTCAAGGCTTCGAAGCTGATCGGCGGGCTGCTCGTAGGTTGGCTGGTGGTTTGCACGGTCATCGTGATCATCGCGACGTCGAAGGCCCCCTTCCACTAAGCCAACCCAGCGCCCACCCAGGGCGCACCGAACATCCGCAAGGTCTCCTGTCCGCTCGGGTGGTCCTCGGACCGCCCTGCCCCGCTCCTGCTTAAGCCTCTGCCGCATCCCGCGGCACACTTAGCAGGGCGGGGCCTCACTGGTTTTAGGGGCACATTTAGGCGAGCGGGACGGCGGGTGGCTCGGGGTCGGGGGCTATCGGCAGGGAGTCGGGGTTGGGGTCGCCGCCGGCCAGAACTTGCCGGATGTAGTCCACAATTTGCTTGGGCTCGAATTTCGATTTATTCAAATAAGATATGACGCCCAGGGCTTTAGCGCGGTCGGCGATGTCTGGGTTGTCTAGGTTGGTGAGGGCGATAACTTTAGTCCCAGGGCTTTTGGTGCGCACGTCGTAGGACTTGAGAAAATCCATGCCGCTCATGCCGATCATGAGCATGTCGAGCAGGATAATGTCGAACTTGCGGTCTTCCACCCGCACCAGCGCTTCCGCCCCACTGGAGGCAGTAACGACCTCAAAACCCTCGTGGCTAAGGGCAAATGAATTAGCGTTTCGGATGCCTTCATCATCCTCGACGAGCAACACACTTGGCATGGTGGCCTCCAGTTCTTTCCCCGAGCTTAACACGTTTAAGGGCCGGATGGGTGGACGAACTGCTGCCACGATTTTAGTTGGACCCGCGACAAATCGACCTCGGCCAGACACCGGAGCACGATGATACCGACTTCGGCGTTGGTGACGAGCGGGATATGGTTGTCGATGGCGAGCCGCCGGATGTCGCGGGCGTCGGCGTCGTCTTTGGTGCTCGAGGGGATGTTGACCATGAGGTTGATGTGCCGGGCCGCGATGGCGGTTTGAACCGTGGGTTCTTTGTGTTCCCTGAGCTTATAGAGCGGCTCCGTGGCTACGCCGAGGGTGGCTAGGTAGGTGTGTGTGCCCATGGTGGAATAGATATGCCAGCCGGCGGCGCCGAGTTTGCCGGCAACTTCGGCGAATTTGTCTTTGTGGCTGTCGGGGATGCTCAGGAAGATATTCTTACCCGAGAGAGCAATGTCGGTAGCCAGCCACGAGGCGTAGAAGGCCTCGAGCAGGTTGCTGCCGAGCGCGGCAACTTCGCCGGTGGAGGCCATTTCCACTCCCGCCACCGGGTCGGCGCCTTTGAGTCGGTTGTAGGAGAATTGCGGGCTTTTGACGCCCACATAGTCGAGCTCGAGGGTTTGGTAATGCTTTGGCTTGTGGGTGCCGAGCATTACCTCGGTGGCGATGGTGATGAAGTTATGCCCCGTTACTTTGGAAACAAACGGGAACGAGCGGGAGGCGCGCACATTGGCCTCGATGACCTTGAGCTCGCCGGCTTTGGCAATGAATTGGATGTTAAACGGGCCGGTAACATTTAGGGCCTTGACGATTTGGCGGGCGATTTTTTTGGCCCGGCGGATGGTTTCTAGATACAGGCGTTGGGGCGGCAGGACCACCGTGGCGTCGCCGGAGTGGATGCCGGCGTTTTCGATGTGCTCGGAGATGGCGTAAATTACCACCTCGCCATGGTCGGCTGCGCCGTCGATCTCGAGCTCTTTGGCGCCCTCGATGAATTTTGAGACCACTACCGGATGGTCGGGCGACAGCTGGGTGGCTTGTTGGAGGTAGAGCGCCAGATCAGTTTCGCTGGTGACCACATTCATGGCGCCGCCGGAGAGCACGTATGAGGGGCGGATGAGCACTGGGTAGCCAACCTTGGCGGCGAAGGCTTTGGCGCGGGCGAGTGTGGTGATTTCTTGCCACTGGGGTTGGTCGATGCCGAGTTCGCCTAGGAGCGATGAGAAGCGCTGCCGGTTTTCGGCTTGGTCGATGTTTGCGGCCGGGGTGCCGAGAATTTTGTATCCGGTATTTACGAGCGGGACGGCCAGGTTGTTGGCGATTTGACCGCCCACCGACACCACAATTTGGCTGGCGGTTTCGAAATCGGCAATGTCTTGGACGCGCTCGAGGGTGAGTTCTTCGAAGTAGAGGCGGCCTACTCGGTTGAAGTCGGTGGAGACGGTTTCCGGATTGGAGTTGACCATGATGGTTTGGCGGTGGTGTTCGCGCAGGGTGCGGGCAACGCCCACGGCGCACCAGTCAAACTCGACGGACGAGCCGATGCAGTACGGCCCCGATCCCAGCACGATGACCGGTTCTTGGCCGAGCGGCTCGACGTCGTTGGTCGCGCCATGGTAGGTGGTGTAGAGGTAATTGGTTTCGGCATCGAATTCGCCGGCTAGGGTGTCAATTTGTTTGACGACCGGCCGAATGCCCCAGCCACGGCGTTGCGTGCGGACGCCAGCTTCGGTGAGGTGCTTGAGACGGGCGATGGTGAGGTCGGCGAAGCCGGTGAGTTTGGCGGTGCGCAGCAGGGGTTCGGTGAGGCCGGGGGCGGCTATGAGGGCTTGTTCCATCACCCGAACGCGGTCGATTTGCTCGAGGAACCAGTTGTCGATGTGGCTGAGGTTGTGTGCTTCGGCTACTCCCCCACCACCGCGCAGGAAATCGTAGAGCGCAAACAGGCGGTGGTCGGTGGCTTGTTCGATTTCTTTGGCCGGGTTTTTGAACTGGTGCGGGTGGTCGGACAGGCCGCTGGCGCCAATGTTTAGCATGCGGATGGCCTTTTGGAGCGCTTCCGGGAAGCTGCGGCCAAGCGCCATTACCTCCCCCACGCTCTTCATTTCGGAGCCGATGGTGCGATCGGAGGTGCCGAGCTTGGTGAGGTCCCAGCGCGGCATCTTGACGGCCAGGTAATCGAGCGCCGGTTCATAGAAGGCGCTGGTGGTGCCGGTGACGGAGTTTTTGATCTCCGGCAGCGCTGCCCCGAGCATAATTTTGGCCGCCACGAAGGCCAGCGGGTAGCCGGTGGCCTTGGAGGCCAGGGCGCTGGAGCGAGAGAGGCGCGCGTTAACTTCAATCACCCGGTAGTCGCTGGTTTTGGGGTCGAGGGCGTATTGAATGTTGCACTCCCCCACGATCCCTAGGTGGCTGATGGTTTTGAGGGCGACTTCGCGCAGGCCGTGGTACTCGGCATTGGTGAGGGTTTGGGATGGGGCGACCACAATGCTCTCGCCGGTGTGGATGCCCATCGGGTCGAGGTTTTCCATGTTGCAGACGGTGATGATGTTGCCGAGGCCGTCGCGTACCACCTCATACTCGATCTCTTTCCAGCCGCCCAGAAATTCCTCGATGAGGATCTGCGAGGTGGCCTGGAACACTTCGGCGGCGCGGCGCGAGAGGTCTTTGGCATTGGCCACCCGGCCGGAGCCGAGCCCGCCGAGACTAAAGCCCGAGCGCATCATTACCGGATAGCCAATGGTGTCGGCCGCCTTCAGAGCTTCTTTGACCGAGTAAGCTGTGAGGCTGCGGGCGGTTTTGACGCCGATTGCGGTGAGCGCTTGCTTGAACAGCTCGCGGTCCTCGGTGACGCGGATAACCTCGACCGGTGTGCCCAGCACACGCACGTGGTGTTTGGCGAGCACGCCGGTTTCGTCGAGATGCAGGCCGAGGTTGAGGGCGGTTTGGCCGCCGAAGCCGAGCAGGATGCTGTCGGGCCGCTCCTGCTCGATGATGCGAGTGACGACCTCAGCGGTGAGCGGCTGGATGTAGACGGTGGTAGCCATGTCGTCGTCGGTTTGGACGGTGGCGATGTTGGGGTTAATAAGCACGGTTTCGACGCCGGCTTCCTTTAAGGCCATGATGGCCTGCGAGCCGGAGTAGTCGAATTCCCCGGCCTGGCCGATCTTTAAGCCGCCGGAGCCGAGAATGAGGACTTTCTTTGGAAGCGCGGTTTCGGGTGTGGCAACGATCTTGCTCATAGGCTCTTGTAAAACTCCTCAAATAACCAATTGGTATCGGTGGGTCCAGGGGCGGCTTCGGGGTGGAATTGCACCGCCGAGAAAGGCAAGGTGTTGTGGGCAATGCCCTCCACTGATTGGTCGTTGAGGTTGCGGAAGGTCACCCGCCAGCCGGCCGGCAGGGTGTGTTCGTCGATGGCGTAGCCGTGGTTTTGGCTGGTAATGTAGCCGCGGCCATCGGGGGTGATGGCCGGCTGGTTGTGCCCGCGGTGGCCGAATTTTAGCTTGTAGGTGCGGGCACCGGCCGCCAGTGCGAGCAGTTGCGCGCCGAGGCAAATCCCAAAAATGGGTTTGGACGCGCGCATTGCCTGGGCCAGAATGCGAATAGTATCGGGGTAGTCGGTGGGGTCACCGGGACCGTTGGAGACCAGCACGCCGTCGTAGGCCTCGCTGGAGTAGTCGTAATTGTGTGGAACGCGCTTGACCTGTGCGCCGAGTGCTACCAATTGGCGAACAATATTTTCTTTCATTCCGCAGTCGACGGCGATGATGAGTTTGCGGCCGGAGGGGTTGTAGAGGTGGGTTTGGGCGATGGAGATCTTGGTGGGCGCTTGGTAGTGCAGTGGTGTTTTGGAGGGAGCGGGACTACCAACGATTTGGCCGGCAATAGTGCCGTGGGTGCGCAAGTGTTTGGTG
>CAZGZY010000036.1:0-8972 GCA_964530365.1 uncultured Candidatus Saccharimonadales bacterium | reverse complement strand
GAGAAGTTTGTGAGCGAGCGGCAGGGGCTACCCAATGTAATTTTGACACCGCATGTGGCCGGCAGTACCGAGGAGGCCCAGGAGAGCATCGGGCGGTTTGTGGCCGGGAAGCTGGTGGATTTTGTGAATACCGGCAGCACGGCGTTGAGCGTAAACATGCCCGCTTTGGCGTTGCCACCGCAAGAAGGTTCACATCGGTTGATACTGATCCACCGCAATGCCGTGGGGGTGCTAGCGCGCGTTAATACCATGCTGTCGGAGGCCGGCGCTAACCTTGAGGCCCAATATTTGGGCACGAGCGGGGAGACGGGGTATGTGATTAGCGATATCAACGCTAGCTATTCACCGAAGCTAACTGAGCAATTGCGAATGATGCCGGAAACGATTCGCTTGCGGGTGTTGTACTAGTATGGCAACCTATTTAACCCCCGGACCATCAGAGCCGTACCCGCGGCTGCGGGAATTTTTGGGGGATGCGTGGGATGGGGAGGTGGTCTCGTTGTCGCACCGCGGGCAGGCTTTTAAGGATATATACCGACGGACGGATGTGGCATTGCGGAAGCTGATGGGAGTGCCGGAGGGCTACGCGCTGATGTTTGTGGGCTCGGCGACTGAGGCCATGGAGCGGGTGGTGCAGGGAGTGGTGGAGCGGCGCAGCCACCACCTGGTGAGCGGGGCGTTTGGCGAGAAGTGGCTGCAGATTGCCGCTCAATTGGGCAAGACAACCACCTTTGCTCGGGCTGAGGCGGGGCGCGGGTTCGGGCCGGCCGACTTCGCGGTGCCGGCGGATACCGAGCTATTGTGTCTGACGCATAACGAAACGAGTACCGGTACGGCCTGGCCGGCGGAGGAGCTGGCCCGGCTCACGCGGCCGCCGCACGACTGGCTGGTGGCGTTGGATGTGGTGTCGTCGGCGCCGATCGTGGAGCTGCCGTGGGAGGGTCTGGACCTGGTGTTTTTCTCGGTACAGAAGGCGTTTGGTTTGCCGGCTGGGCTGGGGGTGCTGATGGCGAGCCCACGGGCGCTGGAGCGGGCCGCGGTGGTGGCTGGACGCGTCGGGGCGGCGGTGGGGAGCTTTCATAGCTTGATGGAGCTGGCGAAGGGTGGCGCGAAGTTTCAAACGCCGGCCACGCCCAATGTGCTGGGGATTTACTTGCTAGGCCGGGTGGCCGAGGACATGCTAGCGGGCGGCGCGGCTAAGTTGCGGGCCGAAAATCACGACCGGGCCAGGCGGCTGTACAAGGCGCTGGACGCTAGCGGCTATTTAGAGCCGTTTGTAGCCGACCCGCGTTGGCGTTCGAGCACGGTGGTGGTAGCGGAGGTCCGTGGGGGCAACACGGCCCTCCACGCGCGCCTGGCGGGCCAAGGGTTGGTGCTAGGCAAGGGGTACGCGCCCTTTAAGGATGAACATGTGCGTATCGCCAATTTCCCGTCGCTCACGGAGGCTGATTTCGAGGCGTTAATTAAGCATTTGCGGGACTATTCCGGGGTGTGAGCGCCAGTACCGCGGTGTTGGCGCCGCTGGGCATACTCCCGGGCGGTGAGGTAGATAATGGCGAGGTCAAATAGGGTGAGCAAGATAAGCCAGGGGGACAGTGCCAGGGTGAGTTGGTAGGTCTGGTAGAGCACAAAGCCGGCGGTGACGATGATGAGCCCGGGGTAGGCCCAGAGGCGGCCGTGCAAAATTTCGCCCACCAGCACGACCTTGATAATGCCATGGGCCAGCAGGTAGATGGCCGCGAAGAGGAGTACGCCGTGGGTTACCCCTTGGGCGGAGTGGAGGATATAGTTGGCGAGCTGGCTATTGGCGTCCTCGGCGAGTTCGCCGCGGGTAATCCAGGCGGCGAGATGGCTGATGCTCTCGGGTTTAATGAAGAGCAATAACAGGCCGCCGATAATCTCGAAGACCCCATGGGCGGCTTTGATGAGAATGCCGACTTCGAAGACTTTATCGAGGGTGGTTTTGGGCTGGAAGTTCATGGGTTTTATTGTACCAGTTTGTGGCCGGGTTATCGGTTGTGCTTGCGATGGGTCGCGAGCTTAGGGATAGTGGGGGTGTGATTTTTTGTCCCGCGGCCCAGCACATGCCGGAAGGAGGTGGCTGCGATGAACAAACGGCGTCGGAAGAAGGCGCGGATCAAGTACCTCATGGCGGCCGAGCCGTTCGACCAGTCCGCGCCGAAACGGTATCGACGGCTGTCGCGCCATCTGGGGCTTCGGGAGCGGGAGTACATCGAACGTGTATGGCTGCCGCACGGCGTGTCGTGGGCGGCGCAGTTCCGGCTGGACCCAGCTTTTGCGCTTCGGCTGCTGGAGACTCTGCCAGAACGGCTGGGGTTCGCGGAAGCGGCTTGGGGCTTGGCCCCGGCCCGGCAGGCTCTGGTGGGGGCTATTTGGCAAGGCCAAACCGGGCCTCGACGCGCAGCGCTCAACCGGTATCTGGACTTGGCTCAGGCGCTGGCCGACGCTCCAGCGGAGCGCGAGGTGCAAGAGCGGCGGCGGATCGGCCTCATGTTGGCCGAAGCCAGAATCTGGCGCGAGGCGGGTGAGCCGGCGCCTTGGCTGCGCAATCTGGATTTCGCCTATACCAACGCAAATAACTTGCGCTTGGTGGGCTATGTCGTGGTAATTGGTACCGTTTTGAACGCTTACTGGGGCACTGGTGAGCTGCTTCAGGCCGAGGAGCGGTACGACGAGGCGGTTTCGGCCTACATTGACCGCGAGTCGGTGCGGGGCTTGAGCGACCGGGATCGTGGTCTGCTGAACTTGCGTTTGGCGGAATGTTACCGTGAATTGCTTGAGGCTGACCCGGCCGATTTGCAATTGCGCGATCTGTTGGGTGGTTCGATCCAGAGCGCGCTTGCGTATCTGGAGGGGGAGCTTGAGGAATTGAAGGCCTTGGGATTGCTTGGTGAGATCGGGGTGTAGTAGAGTCGGGTTGGCTTTGCTACGCCCCGTGCAAGTGTTTTGCATTTGTAATCTTATATGCAATAATAAAAACATGAACAAAGAAGAGCAGCTTAAAGAGCGGTTACGGGCGGCGGGCGAGCGGGTAACGACACCTAGACTCGCATTATTTCGGATTTTGATGAGGCATTCGCCGGTGCCAATGCCGAAGTTGCTCGACCGGGCGCGCGAGGACGGGCTCGATACCGTGACGGTTTACCGGACGTTAGACCTGTTTCGCAAGCTGGCCCTGGTGCAAGACGCCGGGCTGGGACGCAACCGGTTGCTGGAGCTGGGGGATGATTACCAAGCGCACCATCACCACCTAACTTGCTCCGATTGCGGGAAGTTGTTCGACTTTGACAGCCTGGCAATTGAGGCTGACCTGCGGGCAGCGGGGGAGAAGTTAGGGTTTTCGATTAGCTCGCATCAGTTAGAGGCCACCGGCTTGTGCGCGGTGTGCCGAGCGAGGGGACTGAGCGTCTGATAGCCGGCCCAAGGATATGCATATGACATTGCAGATGCAATTTTATTGCAAATAGTTTTATGGGAGTATATGCTTGGCATCATGAGACCGAAACTGCGAACCGCTGATTCTTTCAATAAGACCTCCTACTGGCTCGGTGCGGCCGTTTTGTTGGTTTTGGGGCTAGGCATGTGGGTTTGGTTGGTGGCCGGGCGGGGGGTTGGCGGCGACACATCGGGTCGAGTGAAGGTGGTGGCGGCCGAGAATTTTTGGGGCAACATAATGTCCCAGCTCGGCGGCAGCCATGTGGTGGTGACTTCGATCATTTCTGACCCAAGCGCCGACCCGCATTTATATGAGTCGGCCGCGCGGGATGCCGGGGCGGTGGCCGGGGCGGATATTGTAGTGGAAAATGGTTTGGGGTATGACGATTTTATGGACAAGCTGCTGGCCGGTTCGCCGAACCAGGGGCGCATGGTGCTATCGGCGGCCAAGGTTTTGGGGTTGAACGACCCGGAAGCCAACCCCCATGTGTGGTACGGGTTACAACACATTGAGACTGTGGCTACCCACATGGAGGCGGCATTGGCGACTAAAGACCCGGCGCACAAGGTGGAATATGAGCAGAATTTGAGTGTGTTTAAGGCTTCTTTGGGGCCGCTTGAGGCAGTTATGACGCAGATTAAGACTAACTATGCTTGGGGTTCGGTAGCTTACACCGAACGTGTGCCGGAGTATTTGCTCGACGACCTGGGTTTGAAGGTATTCGCGTCGGCAGGGTTCGTGCGGGCAATAGAAGACGGTAACGACCCGAGCCCGGCGGATAACCTGGCGATGGAACAGCTGATGACCGGCCACCGGGTGCATGTGTTGCTGTATAACCCCCAGGCCGACAGCGCCGTGACGCAGCACATCCGGGATTTGGCGGTGCGCAATGGTATCCCGGTGGTGGGGGTGACGGAGACGATTCCCGTGGCTGGGGAGACCTACCAGGCCTGGCAGCTTGGCCAGCTCAACGCCTTGCTTAAGGCCTTGCAACAACCGGTGTTTGAGCTGCAATGATGCATTCTGACTCAGCTAAAACCCCGGCGCCAGTAGTCCGGTTGCAAAACGCCGAGCTTAGCCTGGGCGCGCACAAGTTGTGGAGCGGGTTGGATTTGGAGGTGCAGCCGGGGGAGTTCATCGCGGTGTTGGGGCCCAATGGTTCGGGCAAAACGAGTCTGCTCAAAGTGCTGCTGGGGTTAGTTTCTTTGGAGAGTGGGCTGGTGGAAGTTGGCGGGCAACCGCCGCGGCGGGGGAGCAACGTGGTGGGTTATGTGCCTCAGCAGCGGGCTTTTGACTCAGACCTGCCGGTGCGGGGTCGCGATATTGTGCGGCTGGGCCTGGATGGCCATCGGTATGGCATGGGATTTGGCGACGCCGGGGTGGAGCGGCGGGTGAGCGAGCTAATCCGCGAGGTGGGGGCAACCAGTTACGCTGATGCGCCAATCGGGTTGCTGTCCGGTGGCGAGCAACAGCGGCTGCGGATTGCCCAGGCGTTGGTGGGTGACCCACAGGTGCTGCTGTGCGATGAGCCGCTGCTATCGCTTGACCTGTCGCACCAGCAGGCGGTGAGCGCGCTCATTGACGAGCGACGGCGCAAAACCGGCATGGCCGTGATGTTTGTGACGCATGAGATCAACCCGATTTTGCCGATGGTGGACCGGGTGTTGTACTTGGTGGGCGGACGGTTCGCGGTGGGTTCGCCGGAAGAGGTGCTGACCTCGGCTATGCTCACCAAATTGTATGGCACGCATGTTGACGTGGTGCGGGTGCATGATCGGGTAGTGGTAGTGGGCACGGGTGAGCCGGTGGCCGAAGAGGGCGCACACCACGCGGCGCATCTTGATATGGGGCGCGAATAATGGACGTTTGGCTGCAATATTTGAGCGCGCCGTTCGCGCTGCATGCCTTGCTCGCGGCCAGTTTGGTGGCGGTTATTAGTGGGCTCATTGGCCCGTTTGTGATTAGCCGCGGCATGGCGTTCGCGGTGCATGGCACGAGTGAGCTGGCGTTTACGGGCGCGGCGGCTGGTTTGCTGGTGGGGGGCAACCCGATTGCCGGGGCGCTGGTGGGGTCACTGGTGGTGGCGGGGGTGATTGGCGCGCTGGGGGCGCGGGAGCGCGAACGCGATTCGTCGATCGGCGTGATTTTGGCGTTCGGCCTCGGTTTGGGCGTGTTGCTGCTGAGCTTCTACCACGGATTTGCGACCCAGGCGACCAATATTTTATTTGGCAATATTTTTGGCGTGAGCGGTGGCCAGTTGGTGACGCTGGTGGTGATTGGCGTGGGGGTGGCGCTGGCTATGGCCGTGATGTACCGGCCGCTGTTGTTTGCCTCGGTGGACCCGGATGTCGCGGAGGCCCGCGGAGTGCGGGTGAAGCTGCTCGGGGGGTTGTTTCTGCTGGTGCTGGCGGTAACGGTGACGGCCGCGGCGCAGGTAGTGGGGACGTTGCTCGTGCTGAGCCTGGCGATTACGCCGGCGGCCGCGGCGCAACGGTTGTCGGCCCGGCCCCTGGTGACCACGGCGCTGGCGGTGTTGTTCGCGTTGGTGGCGGCCGACGGCGGGATTGCGGCGAGCCTGGCGGTTGGCAACGTGAAGCCCAGCGTGTTTGTGACGTCGATTAGTTTTGCGGTTTATGTGGTGGCGCGGCTAGTAGGCGGACGGGCGCGCGGCCGCCGAAGATAACTTACTGGCAGGTCATCTCGAGTAGTAGTTTTGTTGTGTTGTTTACAACAATGATGGACAATTGCGGGCATTGGGAGAGGGGTGATTGGCGGGTAATTAACCTAGATGTGGTTAGATGAGTGTGAGCAGGCCACGACATGCTATAATCTGTCCCATGAAGGGCTTACAGCCATTTGGTGCGCTTCGGCGGACCATCCAAGATACTTTTGCGAATGTGCGCAGTCAGCGCTTTTTTCATGACCGGTTGTCGGCTGGCTTGTTGGTTGGCGCGTTGGCGGTGAATGGCTTGAACCTAGCGACGCTTGTATTGCGGGTAAAGCCGACAGACGCGCAGGTGCCGGTGCGGTTTTCTAGCTTGACGTTGTTCGACCAGCTGGGGCCCTGGTATTTCCCGTTCCTCATTGCGCTGTTTGCGCTGGGCGTGACGGTGGTGAATGGTTTCTTCGCTTACCACAGCTTTGCCCGGAGCCGGCTGGCGAGTTTCTTTTTGTTGATTGGCTCCGGCGTGGTGGCGATTTTTGGATTTATTATTTCAATGGCGTTTGGAGTAGTGCGATGAGCGTGGCTAAAGCAACCGTGACGACGAGCATATTGGACAAGCATTGGCTTATCCGGATGCTGGAGATATTTCCGGGGGCGGTAACCTGGCTGACGCTGACTCTGCCGATTTTCTTGAGCCTGGTGCGGCCGGTGTGGGTAGCCTATTTTATCATCGCGTTTGATTTGTACTGGATGATTAAGTCGTTTCGTTTGAGCGTTAACTTGATTCGCGGGTATCGCCGGCTGCATTTGGCGCAGGTGACCGGCTGGAAGACCCGGCTCGACTGGCTGCGCGATGTGAACACTTATATTGTCCAAAACAACGGAGCGATTCTTGGCCTTACCAAGGCACATCCGGAGGTTTTGCAGCGGCTGTGGGTGCGCGATACGACCACCCGCAAACACTACCGGGAGTTGTTGGAAGACCAATCGAAGCTAGCTCAAATAAAGGCCCATGCGCGCGTGAATCTGGATCCGGACCAGTTGTACCACGCTGTTGTTTTGGCGACTTTCAATGAGTCGATTGATATCCTTGAGCCATCGGTGCGGTCGCTCACGGAGGTGGATTTCCCGCCCAAGCAGTTGATGTTGGTGATTGCCTATGAGGAGCGGGGCGGTCCCCAGACTGAAGCGAACGCTAAGCTGTTGGTTGAGCGTTATGGGGACAAGTTCGCGCTGGCGATGGCCGTGAAGCACCCTAACGGGTTAGCTGGGGAGGTGATTGGCAAGGGCGGAAACATCACCTACGCGGGCCGGCAGCTAACGGCTGAGGTGCTAAAGCGCAAGATCGACCCGCAAAACGTCATCGTGACCACCTTCGATTCCGACCACCGGGCCAGCAAGAACTACTTTAGCTACTTGAGCTATTTGTACGCCACCGACCCGAATCGGGTGCACAAGAGTTACCAGCCGATCCCGATGTTCTACAACAACATCTGGGACGCGCCGGCGCCGATGCGGGTGATTGCCACCGGTAACTCGTTTTGGCTGCTGATGGAAACTATGCGGCCGCACCGGCTGCGCAACTTTGCGGCTCATGCTCAGAGCCTGGCGGCGCTGATCGACACCGATTACTGGAGCGTGACGAGCATTGTGGAGGACGGGCACCAGTTTTGGCGTACGTACTTCACCTATGACGGCGATCACGAGGTGGTGCCGGTGTTTACGCCGGTGTATCAGGACGCGGTACTGGCGCGGACGTACCTTAAAACGTTTAAGGTACAATTTTTGCAGCTGCGGCGGTGGGCGTGGGGCGTCAGCGATTTTCCCTTTGTGATCCGGCACGCTCTGGCTAACCGAAAGATCCCGTGGAGCAATAAACTGCCACAGATCGGGCGGCTGCTTGAGGGGCACTTCTCGTGGGCCACGGCGCCGCTCATTTTGACGTTTGTGGCGTGGCTGCCGCTGTATTTGAACCGCCAGTTCTCATACCAGTCGCTGGCGCACAATTTGCCGATCATTACCTCGCGGATTCTCACGCTGGCATCGGTAACGATCGCGATCACTATCTTCATTAGCCTCATTTCTTTGCCGCCAAAACCGGCGCGGTACAAGGGGACTCGGTTTATTGGCATGGTGCTGCAGTGGGCGCTCCTACCGGTGACGAGTATGTGTTTCTCGGCATTCGCGGCCATTAACGCGCAGACCCGGCTGATGTTTGGTAAATATCTGGAGTTCTATGTGACCGAGAAAGCCACCAAGAAGTGATCCTAGACGGGGCGGGTAATGTTAACTATTTACTCGGGTTTGGGGTAGCTTTTGCGCTAACGGCGGCGGCTACGCCGGTGGTGCGCCGGTTTGCACTGGCGCGGGGGATTGTGGACCGTCCCGACGCGGCGGGGCGCAAGATCCATAAGCTTCCGGTGGCCTATTTGGGCGGTGTGGCGATTTTTGCCGGCTTTGTGGTGGCGGTGTTTGGCTTGATGCCCATGAGCCGACAGTTGGTGGCATTACTGTTGGGTTGCGCAGTGCTGGTAGTGGTTGGGGTGGTTGATGACATTCGGGGCTTATCGCCGTGGGTGAAGCTGGCCTTCCAATTTGTGGCCGCCGGAGTGGCGCTCACGGGCGGTATTGGCATAACGGTAATCACCAACCCGTTTGGCGGGGTGTTTGATTTGAGCTGGGGCCGGTTTGCGGTGGACCTGTTTGGCCTGCATTTTCATATTGCGCCGCTCGCTAACGCCCTGAGCTTGGTTTGGATGGTGGGGCTGGCGAACACCATTAACTTCCTGGACGGGCTCGACGAGTTGGCTTCGGGGGTGAGCGGCATTGCGGCCACCGTGATGTTCGCGC
>CAZGZY010000035.1:0-9093 GCA_964530365.1 uncultured Candidatus Saccharimonadales bacterium | reverse complement strand
AACCGGCTATCTGGTGGCCGGCCTGTTTGGCGCCGCCTTTGCTTTCTTGCCCACCCCTCGGCATCCACCTAATAGCGCGGCTGCGCGGCCAACGCCACCCCGCCCTCGTTAAAACCGGCTATCTGGTGGCCGGCCTGTTTGGCGCCGCCTTTGCTTTCTTGCCCACCACGCTCAACCACGGCGTCTGCACCGGCAATTACGTCATCTTCCGCCTGGCCCAACCACTCGCCGGCCTCTACTCCATCTACTACCTGGGGCTAGTGTTCGCCGGGCTGGTGTTCGCCCTCTGGCCGCTCCCTGGAGCCACGCGCGAGCGCCGCACCGCCCTAAACTGGGTGGCCACTGGCTACGTCGCCTTCGCGGCCCCCACCTTCATCATCAATTTCCTGTTACCGCTAACCCGCCTCGGCATCCCCTCCATCATGTGTGGGTTCGCCGTAATATTCGCAGGGATTGCCGGGCTCCGGATCGCGCCGCTGGCTAGGTCCTAAATCCTACCTGGCGCAACAAAAACAAGAAAAATGACCACAAATCGATAAACAACCGGGCCAGGATTGGCACAAAAAACGGCAGCACCAGCACGAGCAAAATCAAGAACAAGGCATTTGTGCGAATCAAGCTAATTGCCAATACCACAAACCCCACCAGCACAGCCAGGCTAATCAACCACTGCAGCGCCGGCGGAAACCCCGACAAAATATGGTAGTAACCGTTAACGAGTAGCTGATAAACGTTCAACACGGCCTATTTGTGCTCTTTCGACATAAATTCCTTCACGCTGCTCATCGTGTCCATAAACTGCGCCGGGAAGATAATCGTGGAATTCTTCTCGGACGCGATCTCGGTCATCACCTGCAAGTTGCGCAGCTGGAGCGCGATGGGGTGCGCCGCGATAATATCCGCCGCCTGGCCTAGCTTCTCGGCGCTCTCATACTCACCCGAGGCCGCGATAATTTTGGCCCGCTTCTCGCGCTCGGCCTCGGCCTGCTTAGCCATCGCCCGCTGCATGCTATCCGGCAGTTGAATGTCTTTGAGCTCCACGCGCGTCAGCTCCACACCCCACTGCTCAATCGTGCTCTCCAAAATTTCCTTCACCTGCTCGTTAATGCTGCCGGTGTTCGACAGCACCTCGTCCATGGCGTGCTGGCCCACAATGTTGCGCACCGTGGTCTGCGAGATCTGGTTAATGGCCTGCATTACGTTATCGATCGCCACAATCGACTTCGTGGGGTCCACCACGTGGTAGTACGCCACCGCCGCCACATCGATACTCACGTTGTCCTTGGTAATGACCTTCTGCGACGGGATCGGCATGGTAATAATGCGCATATTCACCTTGCGCATGACATCAATGATCGGAATTATCACCCGCAAACCCGGCCCCTTGGCGCTTTGGAGCACCCGGCCCAACCGAAACACCACCCCCTGCTCGTATTGCTGCACAATCCGCAGACCAAACATCATAATGATCAGAACGATAATCCCAACGGTCACGAGCATATCCACAACATTCTCCTCGGTAGTTAGGCACATTTTGCGCCTATGCCGGGCTGTTTGCAATGTTGGAAAGGACAAAGTTGTAAAAATACCCTGTATGTGTTATAATGTACCTGTGCCACAATCGTGGTAGAACCCAAAGACGGGAGTACTGGTTCCAATGGACCCTACCACCCTCGGAGCCCTCGGATCGATTCTGATCGTTGCCGCGTTCATCCTCGTTCTCTTCGACGTTGTCGATGGGTTTTGGGGCATCAGCTTCGCGGTCCTGCTCGGCCTCGCCGGCGCGGCTTGCCTCGTGATACTCGGGGTTACTGAGCCTCACGAGCCCAACGCGCCCGTCCCGCCGCCCAGCGTGACGGTGCAACAGGCCACCGACGAAGTGCGGCATGAGGGCTACACCGTCCTCGACACGCGCACGATCGACGGCGGCGTCGCCGTGACGGTGCGCGACCCTTCCGATGGGCGCACGACCTGCGTGGTCGTGACCACCGGCGGCACCGGCTACTGGAACCCGGACGACTTCCAGGACTCCCAGTGCAACAATCCGTAGCGAGAACATCTTCTCGCTACGCCGGGTTCAGCCCCGGATGGCCCCACCGGCTCGAGTATCGCCACCTCAAATGTGGAGTGATCTCGTGGCCGGTGGGGCCTTCACGTTGCTTAGCTATAATTAATGCGCGCTAAGCTCTCCTACACCACCCCAAACCGCGAGCGCAGCTCGGCTACAATCTGCCCCAGCGGCAAAATCTCTTGCGCGCCTGAGGCCATATCGCGCAAAATCACCGTTTCCTCGCGGACCTCTTTTTGGCCAATAATAATCGCGTACGGCACGCCCAACTTGTCGGCCCGCGACAATTGCGAGCCAATCCCGTCCCGGTCCACCGCGCCCACAGCCGCCACCCCACCGTCAAGCAGCGACTCAATCAGCCGAAACGCCGCCAGCCGCGCCGGCTCGCCCAAGCTGGCCACGTACACCCGTTTGGGCTTGGCAGGCTGCGGCAAGGCCCCGGTAGCCTCCAGCTCAATCAAAATCCGCTCCAGCCCGAGCCCAAAGCCCACCGCCGGAGTCGGCTGCCCCCCCAGTTGCTCCACCAATAAATCGTAGCGGCCTCCGCCGCCCAGCGCCGACTGCGCACCCTCGCGCTCGCCGTAGAATTCGAACACCGTCCGGGTGTAATAATCCAGCCCACGCACTAGCAAGGGGTTCAATTCGTAAGCCACACCAAGATCGTCCAGATACTCCAGCACACCGGCAAAGTGCGCCTGGCAGTCATCGCACAAATAATTCAAGGTCTGCGGCGCGTCCACCAACACTGCCTTCGTGCTCTCCTCCTTCGAATCCAGCACCCGCAGCGGGTTCGTCTTCACCCGCCCGCGGTCGATCTCCGCTAGCTCACCAAGGTGCGCCTGCAAATATTCCACCAGAGCCTTCTTGTACTTCGGCCGGCAAACCGGGTCGCCAATGCTATTGAGCTGGAGCGACACATTCCCTAGCCTCACCCGCTTAAAGAAACGCTGCGCCAAGGTAATTACCTGCGCGTCAATGCTTGGAGCTACCTCGCCGAATACCTCTAGATCCACCTGGTTAAACTGGCGCTGTCGGCCCGCTTGTGGGCGGTCGTACCGAAAAATCGGCCCGTAGGTGTAGAGCTTCACCGGCTGCGGCCATGAGCCCATGCCATGCTCAATGTAGGCCCGCACGATTCCCGCCGTCGGCTCCGGGCGCAAGCTCACCGAATGCTCGGACCGATCTTTAAACGAGTACATCTCTTTACTAACCGCATCGGTGTCCGTCCCCACGCCTCGCTCAAACAAGCCGCTGTCTTCCAGTAGCGGCGTCTCAATCCGGCCGTAACCCGCCGCCTCCGCCACCTTACGGAAGGTGTCCGTTAAGCTATCGTATTGTGCCGCCTGCTCCGGGAGTAGGTCATACATCCCGCGCAGGGTCTGGAATTGTTGCTTAGCCACACGTACTCCTATATCACCGCCAAGCGTAGCATACTAATCAGCTCTCCGCACCTCTGTTACACCAGGCAATCGTTCAAGCTTACGCATAAGCCCAGCCAAAGCAAATAAGTCTGGTACCTCAATCCCAATCTTCAGCAGCGTCTCGCCCGGCTCGCCAGTCTTCGGGCCAATGTGACTCGTCGACATCCCGGCAATATTAAACCGCTGCGCCGCGATCACACTCGAAACGTCTAATATCAAACCAAGCCGGTTAGCCGCCACAAGCTCCAACCGGCACAACAACCGTTCCGGCGCCTCCACCATTGTCTCCCAACGGCAGGTCGCGTACCGTTCGACGTCCACCGGCACATTCCGGCAACCCAACGCGTGCACCGTAACGCCCTTGCCGCGCGTCACGTACCCCAATAGCGGCTGCGGGAACACCGGCTTGCAGCACGGCGCTAGCGCGTAGGGCAGCTGCTCGCCCTCAATCGACACCCGCCCCGTCGGCTCGGCTCGCTTCACTACCGATGCGCCCGGCGGCTTGGCCGCATCGGGGATAAACCGATGGATCACCTGATTGACGCTAAACGAACCCTCACCAATCTGCGCCAGCAAATCGTCGAGCGACCGAATATGCAAAACGTCCAGAGCATCACTCACCGCCCGCTTCGGCAGCTCCTCTACCCGCTTAATCCCCCAAGCGCGCAACGCGTCTTCTAGCTCAGCCCGCCCCAGAGCAATGTTTGCCTCCCGACTAGCCGAGCGAAACCACGCCCGGATTCGGTTCTTGGCATGGCTCGTCACCACATACCCCAGCCAGTCACGGCTCGGAGCCGGCTCGCGTTTCGTCACCACCTCGACCACATCGCGGTTCTCCAGATGTGTATCCAGTGTGGCCATTTTGCCGTTCACCTTCGCGCCCGACGCGCGCAACCCGATGTCCGAATGCACCGCGAACGCGAAGTCCAGCGGTGTAGCACCCTCTGGCAGCTCATACAAGTCCCCCTTCGGCGAGAACACGAAGATCCGGTCGGCAAACAGCTCTAGCTCGGCGCCCTCCGAAAATTCCTGGCCGCTGCCGCTAGCCTTTTGCAAAGCGCTCAGCTGGTTGACCCAGCGCAAACTGTCCGGCACCACTGCCGCCGCCGAACGCTTCGCGTAACCCGGGCTGGCTTTCTCGGCATCGTAGTAAAAGTGCGCTGCCAGACCATACTCGGCCGATTCATGCATTTGCGGCGTACGGATTTGGATCTCGGTAATATGACCGTCTTCGGCAAACACCGTGGTATGGAGGCTCTGGTAACCATTCGGCTTGGGAACGGCAATATAATCCTTAATCCGGTAGATCAGCGGCCGGTAATGTTGGTGCAAAATCCCCAGTGCTTGGTAACACGCCACCACATCCGGCACAATCACCCGCACGGCGATGAGGTCGTAGATCTTCTCAATGTCGCCGTCGACCTTCACCAGTTTCTTGTAGATGCTGTAAAAATGCTTCTGCCTAGCCTCAATGCTAAGAATTTCGACCCCACCTTCGCGCAGGTACACGCTCATCGCGCGCTTGAGCACCGCCAGATACCGGGCCGCCTTTTTGGTTGTTACCCGCACCAGCTTCTCAAGCTCAGTAAACTCTTCCGGGTAGGCATATTTAAAGCCCAGGTCCTCCAGTTCCCCCTTCAAGGCCCCCATCCCCAACCGGTCAGCCAACACCGCGTATACCTGTAAACTCTCACGGGCAATGTTGGCCCGCTTTTCAGCCGGCAAGAAGTTCAAAGTCCGCATGTTGTGCAGGCGGTCGGCTAGCTTTATGAGCATCACTCGGTAATCTTTGGTGGTCGCAAGCAGCAGCTTGCGCAAATTCTCGTTGTTCGACTCCAGCCGGGCGCTGTCCGCGGCCGGGCGGGGCGCACGCGACAGCCTCAGCTTCGTTACCCCGTCCACCAGTTCCGCCACCTTCGGCCCAAAACGCTTCGTTAGGTCCCCTAGCGTTACCTCCGTGTCTTCCACCACGTCATGCAGCAAAGCCGCCATCACCGCCTCGTGATCTAGCCCCCACAGCGCCACAATCTCCGCCACCGCTAACGGGTGAATAAAATATGGTTCACCGCTGGCCCGTAACTGCCCTTCGTGCGCCTCGGTTGCAAACTCCACCGCTCGTTCGATATCCGCGTTCTGCTCTTTGGTAAACCTTAATTGGTTATATTGAATACTATATTTATTCATAACGTGCCTCATTCAACACCAGCTGTAACGTATTTGTACCCTGGAACTCATTCTTGTTCAATTCACCCATTGCCGTCAATGCCTGCCCTTCCCGCAAGCCCGGATATTTCTCAACCATACCAAAGCCAATGGCCGAGAGCCTTCGGCCCGCATCGTCACGCAACCTCAAACGCAAATGCTTGCCCTCCTTGCCTATCTTAGACAGGCTATCTACCGCCAACCCGCCAACTTCCAGAAGCGGCCTCGGGTTGCCGCTGCCATGCGGCTCTAGAAGCTCCAACTGGGCCAGTAGGGGCCAACCCACCTCACCCAGACCGGCCAGCTTGACGTCCGGTGTTTTCGCCGGCTCCGGCTCATCCCCAGCGTTAGTTAGCTCAAAGTAGCCATTGAGGCCCTGGCGCAAATCATCCAGCCGGTCTGTCGGCAAAGTGTACCCGGCTGCAAAAAAGTGGCCGCCAAATTTCGTGAACAAATCCGCGTTGGCCCGCAATGCCTCCACCATATTAAACCCGCCCACGCTCCGGGCCGAACCCTTGGTGGATTCGCCCATCACCTGGGCCACGAGCGTCGGTTTGTGCCATTTCTCGGCCAATTTCGAGGCCACAATGCCCACCACGCCATGCGACCAACCGGCGGCGGCCACCACCAACACCCGGTCGTCGGCCATACCGGCCGCCATTTCGTCGGCCGCCGCGAAGATCGCTTCCTGGTCGGCCCGCCGCTGTCGGTTGAGCACGTCCAGCTCATCGGCTATTCGCCCAACCCGCGTGCTGTCGCTCGTGAGCATCAGCTCCAAGCTCCGCGCCGCGTGCTCCAGCCGGCCGGCGGCGTTCATGCGCGGCCCCAGCACGTATCCCAAATGGTGCGCCGTAATCTGGGCAATATCCACACCGCCCACCGCCGCCAGCGCCCGCAGACCCACCCGCCGGGTCTGGCGCATCACGCGCAGGCCAAAGTGGACCAGCACCCGGTTCTCGTCCGTGAGCGAAACCACGTCGCACACCGTTCCGAGCGCCACCAAGTCCAACAGCCATTTTTCTTGGCCCGCACCCAGCTTACCCGTCCGCGCCGCCAGCGCCTGCACCACCTTAAACGCCACTCCCACGCCAGCCAGGTCCTTAAACGGGTAAGCATCCTCCGGCCGTTTCGGGTTTATCACCGCCACTGCCTCCGGAATTACCGCCGGCACCGCGTGGTGGTCGGTAATAATCAGGTCGAGCCCGTGCTCGCGCGCCCACGCCGCCTCGCCCGCGCTGGTGATCCCACAGTCCACGCTAATCACCAAGCTCGCCCCGTCGGCCCTCAGACGCTCCAGCGCCTCCTGATTAATCCCATAACCCTCTTCAAACCGGTCCGGGATGTAGCTCATGGCCGCCACACCCAAAGCCGCCAGCCCCTCAAGCATAACCGCACTGGCCGTGATGCCGTCAATGTCGTAGTCGCCATACACCACCACCCTCTCACCTGCCTCGGCCGCCGCCACAATCCGCGTTACTGCCGCCTCCATGTCGGTCAGCAAAAACGGGTCATGCAAGCCCGTCTCGTAATCCGGATACAAAAACGCCCGCATTTGCTCTGGCGCTATACCGCGGCCCGCCAAGATCCGCGCCACAACCTCTGGCACCAGCTGCTCTTTCGCCGCCTGGCTCTCACTCGTACTCATGCCTTCAGTATAACAGCCAAGCACAGGTAATTTGACGAACCCCCAGATTACCGCCATGATACAGCTACGGATCACCAGCACTCCATCAGGAGGTGGGCACAATGACCGAGCACGTGTACGACGAGGAAACTGGCCTTTTGCTCCCCAATCTGGCCTTGATCGCGAGTCACACGACAATCATGGGAGCCGCTCGCCGGAGGAAGTCCAACCGCATCGGCGTAGTAGCCGAGGCCGGGGGCAAAGCCATGGAGCCGCTGACGGTCGGTGTAAAAGAAGTCAACGCGGCAACCCGCTGCTACCAGTTCCCGTTCAGTTTCTCGCTCGTTCCCGGGATCATCCTCTCCCGCGGGGCTTGTTGGGATGAAAACGGCGATCCGTACGAGCACCTCACCGATCTAGGTCGGCTGGTGTGCCCAAAGATCACCGAAATCCCGGGCGTCCTCATGATTGCCGCAAATCTCACCCAAATTTCGGTTCAAATCGGCCTGCCATCGTTTAATTGGCCCGAGACCGAGGAGGACTTGTTCCTCATAATTTGGGATGCTACCGGGCTCTCGCCGGAGGCCTTCAATATCATTCGTCCAGACAAAGAAGAGTCAGAGGCTACCCAAAGTGAGACCTCTTCGTCTCAGACCGATGATGACACTGAGGCGGCTGAGCCAGGCGAGGGCGATGAAGCTGCCGCCTCGTGACCAAGTTGTACAGCCCCAACTGCCCACCCGGGGCCGATATTCTCTCCCATCCGGAGAGGACATCGGCCCCCTGAGCTGCCCAGCAATAATTACGGCTTTTCTAAAATTTACGGCTCAAAAAATAGAAATTCGGGTCGCTACGCCGCACGAAGCCAATGGGCGGCTCGGGAATGCGGTAGATCACTCGCGGGCGGTAAATCGGCCGCCTTGGATGGCGCACCAGAATAGACTCAAGTAAGCGTCTCATACCGCCCTGGTCCCCCGCCGGGCCTGGCTCTTGAGCACAATAGCCTGCAGCTCGCGATATAACGCAAACCTCGGATTAGCCGCGTAAACTTTCGAGTTGCCTTCGTTGGTAACCGTCACAAAACCGACTTCGCTGAGCCTTTTGAGCTCTCTTTGCACGTTGCCGGGATCTTCTTTGATCATCTTGGCAAGGCCACGAACGTGCATCCGGAAGTCGGGGTACTTGGTGTATATTACGATGATTTTTCGTCGGGTTTTCGACGTGATAAAAAGTTCTAGCATGTGTTTTTGTTTAACAATTGGTGTTGTTAAATTGACTCTACTCCGACCTTAAGCGGAATGCAAGTGTTTTTTACAACGGTCTTTCATCCCCAGACCCCAGGCGCATAAAAGTCCTTCTACAGCACCGAGAACACAAAAAGCCTACGATCCAGTAGGCCTTTTCAAAATAACAAAGGGTCTGTGATCCCGTCCTCCCCTTCGGCACACAGCCGAATGAGGAGGACGGGATCTGCCACGGAAACAGCGGTCTAGTCGATACCGGGGTGGACGATCGTCCTTCTCAACGCCATGATCCGGCCTCGGGTGAGAGTGTTGTCGCTCACGCTCAGGTCGGCCGGCCTCCAGTTCAGCTCGGCGAACTGACCCAGGTATTGTTGCGTCTGGTCGTCCAGCCTAGTCTGAGCCGCATTGAGAGCCGGCCCAAACAGGTCGGCTTCGGATTCGTGGCTATATCCGAACTCAAGGTCGACGAACTCCGTAAGCCTCCATTCCGTTTTGAATCAGGACACTCGGACTCGTAAGATGACATATGAAAAA
>CAZGZY010000034.1:1212-9246 GCA_964530365.1 uncultured Candidatus Saccharimonadales bacterium | reverse complement strand
CTGTACCTGTATTACCAGCACGCGTCTGCTCCTGTAGACCCACAATAAAATAACGGGTAAGAAAAATTCCCCGACGCCGATACCGGGAAGCTAGCGAACAATAAGCGAGATACCCTAGCGCGGGTAAGCGTATGGCGGTCACTCGCGCTAGGGTTGCCGGTAGGGTAGTTGTGCTCATGCTCCTGTGCCAACCCCAGATATCGGGTCTTCCAACAAAATACCATATTAGCGTCCGTTGTTCTGTAAGAAATAAACGGACTATCTGTGAAATATCTTACAGATACCTGGCCAACAGATCAGTACAATGATGCCCATGAGCACATCTCCGATACTCGACGGCTTCTTCCAACAACACCCGGCCCGCCTCTACCGCAAGAATGTTATTATATTCGATTCTGGGCAGCTCCCTCAAGGGCTATTCTTCGTTGTCTCCGGGCGGGTAAAAATCGCCATCTCCGACAGCAAGGGCCAGGAGTCGATACTATTTATCCTCGGCCCCTCCGACCCCTTCCCCCTGGCCCCGTATTTCTTGGGCGAGCCCCAGGGGAGCACCTACACCGCCCTTACCGATGTTGAGGTAATCTGGCGGCCTCGGCACGAAGTGGATGATTTTCTCAACCGCAACCCCGAGGCTCTACGGGAGGTTTTATGCACTTTGCTTAGGGCATTTTACAATCGGGTTACTCACTTATCGCTCAATAAATCCCAGCAGAGGCTTGTGTACCGTCTTGTCTACCTTGCCGGCCGGTTTGGGGAATTAACCAATGGCTGGGTGGAAATAGACACGACCCACCAAGAGCTGGCCAATTCCATCAACCTCACGCGCGAATCAATCAGCCTGATGCTCAACCGCCTCCAGGATGATGGGGTGGTCCAGTTGCACCGCAATAAGATTGGCATCAACCTCGACCGCGCTGACGCGCTCATCGAAGACGAAACCTAGAGCGTCATAGCCGCTCCAAAGTGCTATACTTTGTATAGTTTCAGGAGGATTCCAGATGAAAGCAGCTCAGATAAAAGATTACGGCCATGCCGATGTTGTTGAGGTAGTTGAGGCTAGTCGACCCAAACCGGGCGGGGGCCAGGTGCTGGTGGAGATTCATGCCGCGAGCATTAACCCATTCGATACCACCGTGCGCGAGGGCTTCATGCGCAAAATGATTCCCCTGAAACTCCCGGTAACGCTTGGTGGTGACATTGCCGGGGTGATCGCCGGCGTTGGGGCGGGGGTCGTGGGCTTTAAGGTCGGCGACCAGGTTTACGGCCAGGCCAACGTGGTCAGCGGCGCCAGCGGGGCGTTCGCCGAGTTTGCCGTCACCGCGGCAGGGCAGGTCGCGCCGATGCCGGCCGGCCTTAGCTTCACCCAGGCCGCCGCCGCGCCGCTCACGGGCCTCAGCGCCCTGCAGGTGGTCCAAGACCATATCAAGCTCGCACCCGGCCAGAAGATTCTTATCCACGGCGGCGCGGGCGGGATTGGCACAGCCGCCATCCAGCTCGCCAAACACATCGGCGCGTATGTGGCGGCCACCGCGACCGGCGAGGGGATCAGCTACGTCCAAAGCCTGGGCGCCGATAAGGTCATCGACTACCAGGCCGCGCCCTTCGAAACCGGGCTCACCGGCTACGACGCCGTGTTCGACACCGTGGGTGGCGAGACCTACGCCCGGTCGTTTGCGGTTCTCAGAAAAGGCGGGGTCATCGTTTCGATGCTCGAGCAACCTAACCGGGAGCTGGCTGAGAAGCACCGGGTGGTTGCCATTGCCCAGCAAACCCGCACCACCACGGCCGGGCTGGAGGTTCTCGCCAGGCTCATCGAGGGCGGCGCGATTCACGTCCACGTGGACCGCGTTTTCCCGCTCGACCAAATTCGGGAGGCATTCGCGGCCCGCGAGAGCGGAAAGGTTCGCGGCAAAGTCGTGGTGGAAATTAAGCCCGCCTAGCTAGAGCCGCACCGGCGCCGGCATCCCCGGTGGTCCGGTGGGCAAATGTACGCTCGCAGTCGGGAAAGTATATCGGCTATCGCAATAATACGGTTGCCCCAAAGTATATCGATACGAGATATACTTCGGCTACCCTATTTAGTCCTGATGCTTGGGGTTCGTCACTGGGCGCCAGCCGCCCCGTCCCATCTAGTTGTCATGATAAAATGGGCCCATGTTACGCGCCAAAGCCATCATCTTCGATATCGATGGCACGCTCTACCCTGAGGTGTCTTGGACCTCACTCACTGCCGCCCTCGGCGGGTCAACCGAAGAGCACCTCAGGATTTACGAAGACTACCGCACCGGCGCCATCGACTACCCCACGTCTCGAACGAGGCTCATTGGCCTGTGGAAGGCCACCGGCCGGGCCAACCGGGCTGCGTTCCAGATGATTTTCGACGGCTGGAAGCTCTTCCCTGGGGCGAAAACCACCATCCGGGAGCTCGCCCGCTCGCATGAGGTTTGCCTCATTACCGGTTCGTTTGATCTGTGGGCCGAAACAGTGGCGCGCCGGCTCGGGGTGGCCCGCTACTACGCCAACACCGCGCTCGTCTGGGACGCGGCGGGGGAGCTTGAGAGCTACGACTACGTGCTCGACCAAGCCGGCCTTAAACTGGCCCAATTCCGCGAGTTTTGCGCCGTTAGCGGCCTCGAGACCACCGATTGTGTGGTAGTGGGGGATTCGGACAACGACCTCGAGTTATTTAAGGCTACCGGCCAAGGGGTCGCCATCGGGGAGGCCCCTGAGGCACTCAAAGCAGTGTCTCTGGCTCAGCTCAAATCGGTCACCGAGTTGCCGGCGCTACTAGCAAAAGACGGCGGCGCGGCTAAGCCCGGCTCCGGCGCAACGTAGCAGCCCCAAGCACCAGCGCCCCCAAAGCAAACGCCGCCACAATAACCAAATCGAGCACCAAATCGTGCGTCCAGCCGTCGTAGCCCGAAACCTGCTTCATGGCGTCGATGATGTAGGTGAGCGGCATCACGTCCGCGAACCACCGCAGCGGCGCCGCCATCTGGTCGCGGGCCACAAACAAGCCGCAGGTGAGCAGCTGGGGGAACACGAACGCCGGCAAAAATTGCACCGCTTGGAACTCGCTGCGGGCGAAGGCGCTCAAGAACAAACCGAGCGCCATCCCGAGCAGCCCTGCCAGCGCCGCCACGCACAGCATCCGGCCGGCCCCGCCCTGCACCGTCACACCCAGCCAGCCTAACGTTATCGAGCCGGCCACCACGCCCTGAATAATCGCCAAACTAGCAAAGGCCAGCGCATATCCCAGCAGCAGGTCGAGTTTGGCCAGCGGCATGGTCATCAGGCGCTCCAGCGTGCCGGTGGTGCGTTCGCGCAGGGTCGCGATGGACGTTACCAAAAACATCACGATAAACGGGAACACTCCCAACACTTGCGGGGCGAAGTTAGAAAACAGCGCCGTGGTGTCGTTAAACACGTAGCGCAGCACAACCATCAACACCGACGGTACGAGCACAATTAGTGCGATCGTACGGGGGTCGTGATGCAACTGCCGCAGCACCCGTCCGGCGGTGGCAAAAGTTCGACGCGGGCTCATGACGCTGCCCCCACTAGCCGCAAGAAGGCCGACTCAATGTCGAGCGCCCCGGTTTCGGCCATCAGGGCTTTGGGTGTGCCCGCGGCCAGTACCCGCCCCTCGCGCAGTAAAATCAGGCCGTCGCAGCGCCGGGCCTCATCCATCACGTGGCTCGATACCAGAATGGTGACGCCCTGGCCGGCCAGCTCGTGAAATTGCTCCCACAGTTCCTGCCGCAACACCGGGTCGAGGCCAACCGTCGGCTCATCTAGCACGAGCAGCCGGGGCTTGCCGAGCAGCGCCACGGCCAAAGACACTCGGGCGCGCTGGCCACCGGACAAAGTGCTCACCAACTGCCCGGCCTGCTTGGCCAAATCCACGTCGCCAATCACCTCCTGCACCCGCGCTTTTCCCACCCCCACCATGGCCCCAAAGTAGCGCAAGTTCTCGAGGCAGGTTAGATCCGGGTACACCGACGGCGCTTGGGTGACGTAGCCAATTTGGCTGCGGAGCTCACGCGCCCCGGCCGGTCGGCCAAGCACGGTCACCTGGCCGGCTTTTGCCCGCTGGAGGCCCACAATCGCCCGCATCAGGGTCGTTTTGCCGGCGCCGGATGGTCCGAGCAGCCCCACGACCCGCCCCTCGGGGACCGCGACCGTGACGTCGTTTAGGATCGGTTCGCCTTCGATCGTCACCACCAAATGCTTAATCTCAACCGCGGGTTTCATGACCCTATCATACCGCAAACGCTAGGATATGTTCTGCTACAATTAATACAAGTTATGCCCAAACGACTAATTGCTATATTATTCTTCGTGTTTGTCCCCGCGGCTGGCGCTTTTGCGCTCCCCGACGGCACTATCCAATCGCCGCCCTACATTGTGGCCGGCGCATTACTCGACGAGGTCGTTAAGACAACCGTCGCCGGCAAGCCCAGCAAGGACCCCACGCTCCTCGGTTATAACCTGGTCTTCCACGACAACCAGTACCAATACCAGATACCGGTTTGCGTTGACGCTTCTTTGGTGGAAGTGGCCGGCGGGCCAATTGACCCCACCGCCTTCGTTACCGGGGATACTGTGGTTGTCTCGGTGCGGGCTAACACCTCCGCCGGCGCTAAGGTTTGCGTCAGCCGGGTAGTCCGGCAGACCATCAGCCGAGGCTCGAGCGGTGGCGAGTGCCTGCAAGACTACCAGGTGAAGCACATGGTCGACGGCAATCCGAACCCGCTACTCATAAAGACCGAGTATACCTACCTTCTCACCATTTACGCCCGCCCCACGCTCGATTGCGACGGCCAGGCGCTAGGGGCCAACCCCATTACCACGCGAGTGGCGGCGTCCAAGCCGTTTGCCGTTACGCTCACCCGCGATACCCGGACCGGCCCGCTGCAACTCAACCGGTGGTCGTTTACCACCGACCCCGCTGGCCGCGCTAGCCTCACCACCACCTTTGCTCTGGCGTCGTCTGGCTACAAATTCCAGATTACCCCCGAGACCAACGCCGTGGCCGGGGACGCCATCGGCTGGGGCGCTACGGCAGTCGATCCGCATCCGTCGCCGTCGCCGGTAGCCGCCCCGGCCGCGTCAGCCACTCGGTTGACGGCCGTGCCGGTGCTAGTGCTGTTGCTCTTTGTGCTAGCCGGGGCCGGCGGCGCGGAGTATTGGCACTGGGTCAAGCAGAAGCGCTCCCATGAATTACCGGAAAAAGAGTATGACCGCGCACCCAAGCTTTAGGCCGCCGTGGCAAAGTTAGCGGTCCTCGCATCCGGTTCCGGGACCATCTTTGAGGCCATGCTAAAAAGCGGCCTGCCGGTGCAGCTGGTGGTGGCCGACCGCCCCTGCCGCGCTCTCGACATCGGCCGTGCCGCCGGAGTGCCGGCCGTTTTAATTGGCCGCCACGATTTTGGTTACCGCCCCGGCGCCGACTGGGACCGGGTGGGCTTTACCGCCACGCTGGCAGCGGAGCTAGAGCGCGCCCAGATCAACCTCATTGCCATGGCCGGCTTCATGACGGTGCTCGCGCCGGCCATCTTCGACCAGTTCCCGAGCCGCATTCTCAACACCCACCCGTCGTTGTTGCCGGACTTTCGCGGTGGGCACGCGGTGGCCGACGCTCTGGCAGCGGGCGCGAAGGTTACCGGGTGTACAGTCCACATTGCCACTGCCGAGCTCGACAGCGGCCCAATTTTGGCCCAAGAGCAAGTCCTGGTCCACCCGGGCGACACCGCAGGCACCCTCCAAGAGCGCATCAAAGTGGTAGAACGCCGGCTCTATCCGCAGACCATTCGCGAATATTTAGCTAAGCTTTAGCCGCCTGCAGCCGTCTGGAGACCCGTCGCGCCAGCTCCGGACCATACACCGCCGCCGCGAAATAGGCCGGCACAATCACCAGGTTGCCCACCAGCATGGTCCGGTAGAACGGCAGCCCCATTGCGTAGCACTGCACCAAACCGCTCCAGGTGTGCGCATACATCGTGCCGTCACCCAGCAACCACACGCCAAAATTGGTCCACCCAAAGAAAAACACCGAGCCGGCCACACCCGCCCCCAGCGACGCCAGCACTAGCTTACCGCGCCCACTCCGCAGCCGGCGCAGCGCCAGGCCGCCCCAGGCAATCAGCGCGAACGCCGACCAAGTAAACACCAAAATGGGGGAGTTGCCAATGACGATATCCGAGGCCGCCATAATTACTAGCGGCACCACCAAAGCCAGCCGCCGCGACAAAAACGTGGCGGCCACGAGTGTGGAGGCCGTCACGATTTCCAGATTCGGCGCTAGGCTATAACGCCAATTGATAATGCGCCACGCCACCGCCGTCGCGATCAGCACCCCGGCCACCAGCCAAGCGGGTTTGAGCATCACAATCTTCATCCAGCCCTCCTCGTTTTTAGTAAGTCGCGATCTTCCAGCTAATCTGGTCGCTCGACTTCGTTACATACGTGCCAGCACCCACGTCGCTGAGCTTGCCATTTACATAAAAGGCCCAGTACTCTTTTTTGGTGTCGCTCGCCGCATACCCGCCAACGCTGGTAACGTAGGCGTTTGCGCCGTCGCCCTTGGTAGCCGCCTTCGGGTCCTTGGCTTTGAGCAGCTCAAGCGCCGTCTTGCCGTCCTGGCCGGCGTAGGTGAGCTGGGTCGCGGCCGATGGCGTGGCGGTGGCAGCCGGCGACGGCGTGGTTTTGGCATCCGCCACGCGCCTCATGTACGCCGAAGACCCATACACACCAGCACCAATCACGGCCACCAGACCCACCACTACCAGCCCAATTTTCATTTGTTTCGTCATGTGAATTCCCCTTACTTGTTTAGCCGATCAGCGATCATAGCCCTGTTTATGGCCGGGCGCAAGCCCTAATAATCGATGGTCTTTTTGGCTAGTATCCCAACGTCGTACGGGTGCTTTACTTTCACCATCTCGGTCACTAGGTCCGCGCGCTCCAACAATTGTGGCAGCTCTTTCCCGCGGTGGCCGGTGAGCACCAGGTCGAGCTGCGGTGGCTTAGTGTCAATCAGCTCAAGCACCGGGTCCAGCGCCAGTAACCCACCCGTCACCGAGCCGATAATCTCATCGAGCACCACCACGTCGTAGTCGCCTGAGGCAATCTTGGCCTGCGCCAGCTCCAGCGCCACCCGGGCCGCGTCCACGTGCTCTTGTTCCGGCAATTTGTCGCCCAAAATCTTGTAAAAACCCTTGCCGGCTTGAATGAACTCCACGTTGGGAATGAGCTCAAACCCGCCTTTTTCACCCGTGAACCAGGTTTTTACAAACTGGATCACCAGCACCCGGCGGCCGTACCCGGCAGCCCGCAGCGCCAGCCCCATCGCGGCCGTGGTCTTGCCTTTGCCGTTACCGGTGTAGACAACCACGAGGCCCTTATCTGATTCGTGAAGTTCTGGCTCGTTCATAAGTACCCTTTCGTTGACTACTCATTATGATCATTATATAATACAAACCGTCTTGTTCGCCATATAGCGGAAGGATCCATATGGCAACCGCCGATAGCACCTCCCCCGATGTCGCGGGAACGCTTCCCGACATCAAGAACATCAAGGGCATCACCTGGACCATGGGCAGGCGCATCGCCCATACCACGAGCCTCGACGCCGCCAGCGCTCTCGGCCGCGCACTCCTGGCCGCCCGCTACAAGCTGGCAATGAGCTCCATAACTACCGGGGGGAACTCGTGCCCCCAGGTATCCGCGTACCGGTTCAACCGGTCAGGCAACAGCTGGAGCATCGGCGAGGATGAGTACGTGCTGTACTACTTCGCGCCCGACGCTACGGCCTATCCGCCGATGACCATCCCGCTCCCCGCCCTCTACGGTAACACTCCGCTCGTGTACCCGGACTACTGCACGAACCCGGTTACCAGAGATTCGGCCGATCAGAACCTCAGGCGTCTTCAAGCGGAGAACCCATCCGAGGCCCTCAGATTCACCCCATATCTGCGGTTCTAGCCCCTCGCCCCCGGCCCGGCGTGTACCATTTCTTAGGTACACGCCGGG
>CAZGZY010000034.1:0-1202 GCA_964530365.1 uncultured Candidatus Saccharimonadales bacterium | reverse complement strand
GGATCTGTTTTAAAGAGCTAATCTTCAGCGTTCGCTTGCAGCGAGGTGGTGGCGTAGGAGAACGCTTCTGATAGGACCGCTGTGGTACATGTCACGGCTTCGGTTTGACGTAGCGTCTCACGTTCAGCGGTACAAAGAAGCGTTCTCCGCAGCCAACTGCAGCCGGGCGCAGTCCGCAGCCAATTGCAGCCGGGCGCAGCCTACCGCGCAACCTAACTTGTTAACACTTACTAAACCCGCAGATCTCACACTTCTGGCAACCCTCAATGAACCGCAACGACGCGTTGCCGCAGTCCGGGCAAAGATCCGTTTGCTTGCTCACCGGCATGATCGGCCGCTCCAGCACCGCCATCGGTGCCGCCGCTTGGGCCGCGCCGCCGTCCGCCGCCGACATCGCCTCAAGCTGCTCGGCCTGGGCGCCGCGGGCCTCGCCGCCGCCGTTCTTGGCCATCTCGTGCTCGCGCAGCACCTTGGCTACCGCGTCGGCCATCGAGCGCACCCGCGCCGGGCCAAAGCCGGCCGAGCCCGAGCCACCGATGCCGGTAAGCTGGTCCACCACATTCTGCGCGATCCGGTCGCTCGGGTAGGCGCTCGGAATGCGGAAGGCCAGCGAGATGAGGCGCCCCATGGCCTCGGCGTCGGCCATGATGTCCGACCCTGCCCGTCCGACGTTCACAAACACCTCGGCAATGTTGCCGTCCTCGTCCTCGTTGATCGAGACGAAGGCCGTGCCCACCGGCGTCGATACTTTGTAGGTGCGGCCACCTAGCACGGCCGGCCGCTGCTTCATCTCCACCGGCACGCCCACCAGGGCTTTGTCGCCGGCCGCCAGCTTCTTGCCGGCCAATTGGTCGTAGTATGAACCCTCTTTCTTTACTTCCAAAATCTGCTTCTCGCGGCTGCCATCGCGGTAGATCGTGATGCCCTTGCAGCCCGTTTCGTAAGCCATCCAGTAGGCGTCGCGCACGTCCTGCACGGTGGCTTCGTTGTTGAAGTTGATGGTTTTGGAAATGGCGTTGTCCACATACTTCTGGAAAGCCGCTTGAATCTTCAGATGCCACTCCGGGGTAATGTCGCCGGCCACCACGAAAGCGCGTTTGAGGTCGTCCGGGATCTCGTCCATGTTCTGAATCGACCCGCCGTTGGCTTGAATGCGCTCGAGCAAGTCTTCCGAGTACAGCCCGCGCTCTTCCAAAGCTTTT
>CAZGZY010000033.1:0-9292 GCA_964530365.1 uncultured Candidatus Saccharimonadales bacterium | reverse complement strand
GGTAAACACGCACAGGCCCACGTTCACCGCGATAATCGACCCCAGTACCACAAACGCGACCGGCGAGCCCTGAGCCACCAAATGCAGCCACACCGAGCAAAAGAGTGCGATCAGCAGGTTCGTGAGCGGACCGGCCGCCGCTAGCGCCGCCGCGCCCCAGCGTCCGCCCCGCAGCGCCCAGGGGTTAAACGGCACCGGCTTGGCTGCCGCAAACACCGGCAGGTGCGCCACAATCAAAAACAGCGGCAGCAGCAAGGTCGCGAACGGATCAATGTGCGACAATGGGTTCAACGTGAGCCGACCCTGGTCGCGGGCCGTCGTGTCGCCCAAATAATGCCCCACCAGAGCGTGGGCAAACTCATGTAAAACCAGCCCCAAAACCAGCCCCACCAGCGTCGATATCAGACCCAAAATGTCGTAGTTCATGGAAGCTATTATACCAAACCCTGTCTAGCGTTGACTTATCTGGTAAATTTCGATACACTACCAAGGTTATTTTAAGGATATCGACATGTCATACGCATGCGACATTACAGCCAAGGGAAAGCAATTCGGAAACAATGTTCCGTTTTCCCAGAAGAAGACCCGCAAGGTCTGGAAGCCCAACCTTCAGCAAAAGACCATCGTGCTTGGTGGGCAGAAGGTTCGTCTTAAGCTTGCCACATCCACTATCCGCACTCTGAAGAAATGGGAGCGCGAAGAGGTAGCCAAGGCCGCCAAGACCGAAGCTGCCAAACTAGCCGCTACCCCAGCCGCTGCTTAAAGCTATCGCCCGAGCTTAAAGCTACCCTCTCCACTCAGAAAACACCCCACCTGCCGGGGTGTTTTTTTAACACAGGCTATTCGCCCAACGGGCGGCCGGTTTTAATCGCTTCCCAGGTAGCCCTCGGGCATTTATGCGGCCATGTCGCCCACTGTGTGCGATACGCTTCAAACTCCCCCGGCTCCACCCAATGCAGCCGACTGTCGTCTAAAATGCGGTCGGGGAACCGAATGCCATCTAAATGATCAACTTCATGCTGGGCAATGCGCGCCGTAAACCCGCTAAACACGTGGCTCACGGGCCGACCGTTCGAGTCCAGGGCCTCAAATGCCACCTCCAACGCCCGCTCCACGTTGCCACAGACATTTCCGGTGGACCAACACCCTTCGCGTCCGGCAGCGACCTCAGCGGACCGATGGACAATCCTAGGGTTAATAAACGCCCGCAAATCCTGCGCAGCCTGCGCTCCAGTACTCGCGAGATCAATCAGCACGATCCGCTTTCCCACCCCAACCTGCGGCGCCGCTAGCCCCACCACTTGGCGGGTGTCCTCTCCGTCATGACCTTTACCGGCGGCAACCAGCAACATCTGTTTAACAACGCCCTGAATGTACGGCGAACCCAGCTCAGAGTCTCCAACCTCCTCGGCAACTAGGTTGAGCGCCGGATCCCGAGGATCCACCATATTAAGCTTAGGCTCTAGCACCTATGAACCGGTGCGCGTCAGCAGAACTACCTGCGTTTCCGCCGGAGCCTCTTTCGGATTCACCCGCAGCCTGCTCTCGGGCTCGGGGCTCGACCCCATTTCTTTCAAAAACTTCTCCACGCCCGCCTGGAGCATGGGGTATGTTGTAAATCCGTCATCATAATGCACCGGCACAACGTAACTTGGCTCAATTTGGGTCACCACCGCGGCTGCTCCCTCGGCGTCCAAAGTGAGGCCATTTCCACCTACCGGGACCACCAAAACGTCCACCTGGCCGAGGTTCTCAATTTGGTCCTCGTCGAGCTTACCGGAAATGTTACCCGTAACCACCACATTCACGCCATCAATCACGATGCTGTAGACCGCGCCCCGGTGACCGCCCTCATCCATATGCAGCCGCGCCGGGACTCCGGTGATCATTGCCCCCTTCACCTCGTACTCACCGGGGCCGTCAATCACCATGGCACCGGCCGGCGTGCCGTATACCTCGCCCTCGCCATCTTTGAGATCGGCCGACCACGTCACTACATCAGCCTTCACATTAGCACCGGGCGCCGGGTCGCATATCAGGTTGATATTCTTGCCCGACAGCTTAACGCTACCGCCCCCTAAATAAGTAATGTCCATGCCTAATTTCTCCGAATTATTACTTGAATGACTGGCCTCGGCCCAGCTGTTGCCGCGTACTCACCACGACATATTCGCCAAACGTCACGTCGCTGTGGGCGAGTGGCTTATCCTGGCCGTCGATAATGACAATCTTCTTGGCCTCAAGCACATTGGCGATGAACCGGTCGTTGAGGCTAAGCCGATATTGGTACTCGTCGGGGGTGAGCGCCGAGTAGTTGAGCTCCCGACCCATTTCCTTCTCCATCTCCCCGACTACCTTAGCCAGTCTCGCCTTATTGACATCCCCCACCACAAAGATGTCGATGTTGGTGCGCGGGTCACGAGAGAATGTGCCAGTCAAAAACGCGAACGTAATCGCGCCGGTCGACCGCAACCGCTTAATGATCTTGTCCTCTTCGCGGGTCTCTTTGACGACCGGATCAGAGCTCTTCGTCGGCATCGAGGTAAAGATACTCCGCAGCTGCTCATAATATTCATATTTGGGGTTCACCTCATAATATAAGCGGTTGTTTGAGCCGTCCGAACTCACTAGCCCCACCGACAATAAATTCGCTAGTTCCCGACGCACCGAGTTGATCTGCTCGTCAATCTTGCGGGTAATTTCCCGCACATAAAACGGCCGGCCGGGGTTATTAAAAAACAAGCTCAGAAGCTTTACTCGCGTCTTCGAACCAAACAGTTGTTCGACCATCTTAGACTCTCTTCACTCGCTTTATACCTGTTGCTGGGATCAAGTATAACAAATCAGCACACAAACGAATACAGTGGGCCCAAACCGCTATCGTGACTCCAATAGTGGCCCAGGGTCTATCGCGGCCGGCGGGCCGCCAGCTTAGCGGCTAGCATTTCGCGCGTATCGTCGATCGGCTCCAGCTCCGTCGCGCCATACCGCCGCCGCAACGCCTCCAGGATCAAGTGGTCCGCCAACCGCGGGTTCTTGGGCAGCAAGGGCCCATGCATATAAGTCCCAATCACGTTACCGGTAAGCGCGCCTTCCTGGCCTCCCTTGGGCATGTTCCCAAAACCCTTCCTCACCTTACCCAGCGCCTCTTGGGACCCGCTAAGCACCGTTTGCCCCGAGTGATTCTCGAACCCCACAAGCTGCCCATATGGGCTATCAACCACAATGTTGCCAATCATCCGCACCGTTCCAGCTATGGTTGTCGCCTGGAACACCCCAACGCCGGGAATCTCTTGGCCGTCGCTTGTGGTAAACCCACCTCCAAAAAGCTGGTACAACCCACACACTACCAACATCGGCGCCCCGTCCGCGGCGAGTTGGCGCAAGTCCTGGCCGCGCTCCAGCAAGTCGGGCCCCACCACTAGCTGGCTAGAGTCCTGGCCGCCACCGCCAAACACAATGTCGGCCGCTGCGAAATCAAACGGCTGACCAATCTCCACCGCCCGGACCTCCGCCTGGAAACCCCGCCACTCCAGGCGTTTGCGCAGAGTGATAATATTACCCAAATCGCCATAAATGTTCATTTCGCGCGGGTATAAATGCGCAATCACCAGCTTTTTCATTTCCCCGCCTCTCGAATGTGTGTTGTTTTTGACAACACTTTGCGGATCGCAACCATGGCAGTATAGGTGGGCAAAATGTAGGCTGTTCCACCCTCGGGGGTCCCCTCAATCAGCTGCCAGATGCCATCTTCGAGCTCTGTCACCTCCGGCTCCACCCCCGCGTAATGCAGCCGCAACGCCATATCAGCCGCGCGGGTTCCAGCCGCATAAATCGTCGGCCGACTCGGCGCCAAGACCTCAAGCGGCACGTCCCACAGCCACGACACATCACGGCCATCCGCATCTAGGTCGTTAATGGCCATCAAGATCCGCGCGTCCGGGCGCCCAACCAAAAACGTCTCCAGCACCTGCATAAAGCCGGCCGGGTTCTTAATGAGCAGCAAATACAGCATGCGTCCCTGTACCTCTACCTTCTCCACCCGACCAAACGCCGCCTCAGCCTGGCTCAGCGCCTTTGCTACGTCGCTTTGGGCGACCCCCAGCCCACTGGCCAAGCTAACCGCTGCCAGAGCGTTATACAGGTTATACGTACCTGGCAGAGGGAAGATGACCTCACTTCGACGCCCATTGATGGCCACGGTGAAATCCGAGCCGGCCAAACCGACGTGCTTGGCGTTCGTGATAGCCACACTTGGCTGCGGCCGCGCGAAATGCCCTTTGGGACAGCGGTAATGCCCGATGTGCCCATAAAACACCCGGGCGAACACCAGCCGCCCATGGCACACCGGGCAACGATCCGAGTCCACCGCCGTCCCGTAGCCCGAAACGCCGGCCGCCGGCAGCCCCTCAATGCCAAAGTAGCTCACCAATTCCGGCGCGGCCGCGTATTTGGCTAGACTCGCCACCAGCGGATCGTCGGCGTTCAAGTACAACCGGGCCTTGGTCGCAGCAATCCCCTGGCCAATTACGGCCGCAGTGGTATCGAGCTCGCCATACCGGTCGAGCTGGTCGCGAAATAAGTTCAGCACCACAATCGCTTTCGGCTCAAGCTCCGGTGCTACCAGGCGCAAGTTCGCTTCATCGACTTCAAACAAGCCGATCGTTGCGCCCACCTTCCCCCGTAAATTCGCCGCCGCGATCAACGCCGACGTCACCCCGCGCTTGAGATTCGAGCCAGTGCTGTTGGTGAGCACCCGTTCGCCGTGCGCCTCCAGAATGGACGCGATCAGCTTCGTCGTGGTGGTTTTGCCGTTTGTCCCGGTCACCAAGATTACGCCGTGCGGGAGCCCGGCCGCCAGTTTCCGCGCCAAATGCGGGTCCAGCTTCTCGGCTACCAACCCCGGCAACGCTTGGCCGCCCCCGCGGCCCAGCCACCGGCTCAGCGCCGCCGCCGCTTTGGCCACCATCAATGTCGAAGTTACGCTCATAGCCTGATTATACTTCCATCCGGGCAATCGCACGCATGCCTCGGCTTCATTGCAGAAATCCTCGCACCAACTCCAGCACATCATTCGGATTCTCGAGCCACACAATTGCCGGGTTTCGTTTAAACCATGTCATCTGCTTTTTGTACAAAGCCATGTCCCCACGAACGAAATCTGCCTTGGCTTCGTCGAGTGATTTATCGCCATGCACGTGGTATTTAAAGGCTCGGTAGCCGATCACATTCATCGCTTCCCCGTCCCATCCGAACTTCTCACCAATGGTTCGAACTTCACGAATAAAGCCTTGGTCAAGCATTTTTTCGATCCTTTGTGCAACCCTAGATTGAGTAATTTCTTTATTCAGAGCCAGCCCGAGTACAAGCGTCTCCGCCCGCAAAACATCCGACCGCGAACGCCCTTCTCCGGCCGTTTCCACCGCCCGAAGCACCCGCCGCCGGTTGGCCAAATCGACGCGCTCATAGGCCACGGGGGCCTCTGCCGCCAGCATCTCCCGCAGCTCGTCGTCACTCATGGTTTCGAATATCGCCCGCTGCGCCGGGTCAACCATCCGCGGAAACTGGTAGTCAAACAACACCGCGTCAATGTACAACCCGCTGCCGCCGACCAAAATTGGAACGTGCCCGCGAGCGGCGATCCCGGCAATCGCCTCCTCCGCCAGAGCCTTAAAGGCGGCCGCACTCAGGGTCTCGTTCGGGTCCACTATATCCAGCAAATGGTGCGGCACCCGCGCCCGCTCCCGCGCCGTCGGTTTTGCCGTGCCAATATCCATGCCGCGGTAAATCGTCCGCGAGTCAGCGCACACGATCTCGCCGCCAAACTCCTCGGCCAGCCGAATCGCCAAATCGGTCTTGCCAGAGGCCGTCGGCCCCACAACAGCGATCAGCTTAATCTTGGGGTCTATCATCGCCCGCCCTCAATCTGTTGCGGCCACCACAACAGATTATCAATATCCACAGTGTAGTCGGCGCTCACCACCGCCCCCTCTTCCTCCAACCGCCGCGCCTGCTCGCTCCGCCCACCGTAAAACCCGGCGGCCAGGCCGCCTTGCTTGTTCACCACCCGGTGCCACGGCAGGTCCTCCGGCCCAAAGTGCGCAACCCCACCCACAATCCGCGCCGCCCGCGGGCTACCGCACAACGCTGCGATCTGCCCATATGTCATCACCCGCCCACGTGGAATCTGCGCCACACAGGCATACACCGCCTGGGCGAAGCTATCTTCGGTTGGCTTCATAGCTCGCCTCAATCTTGCTAGCAATCTCGTCCCAACAACCCTGCAGCCGGTCCTCCCAGACGCCCTCACTCTCAAGCCTAGCCAACTGACGCCGCCACTCCGCTACCCCGTCGTCTGTCTGACCCAACGCCTGCCGCGCAAATTGCTCCCATCCTTCATCCATCCACGAACCTACGACCCGCGCACCTACGTACCAACCCCAGCGTTCTACAGCTTCAGATCTCACTCCAAATTCCACCGCCTCGCGGTCTGCAAATTCAAGTGATCGGGCTAACCCAGCCCGATCCTCGATCCGACCCAATATCGAGCGCTCTTCAAGTATCTTGAGCGCTGACCAGGCCGGCGTTTGGCTCGGATCATCGTAATCCAACCCATAACGCACAAAGTAGCGGTTCCACTCATCATCTACCCAGTTATGAAAGAGGAAACCGGAACGCCACGAATTCACCTCTTCCGCAATCTCGTCCAAGCTGACCTCAAATGGGCGATGCGTTTTACTCCGGTCAAACCCAGCCAAATAACGGATGTCAGGAAAAATTGTCCCCCGCAAAAACGCTTGCCCGTCAATTCTGGAACAACTATCAAGATACTTCTGGCCATAAGCCAAATGCGTGATCGGCGCCGGCATTACAGTACGCTCTTGTGCGCCCGCTCGCCCACCTCGCGCCCCAGGGCCGCCGCGAACTCATTTACGCTCAGCTCACCCTCAAACTCACCGTGTCCCTGACGCAACCGCGGGCTCACCCGGCCAGTCTCGCGCTCTTTCTCGCCAATCACTAGCGTGTACGGCACCTTAGCCAACCCGGCCGCGCGAATTTTCTTGCCCACACTCTCCGGCGCCGCGTCTACCCCCACCCGCAGACCCTTGGCCTCAAAATCCACCCGCAGCTTTTCGGTGTATTCCAAAATCTCGGCCGTCTCGTTAATAGGCGCCAAGCGAATCTGCTCCGGCGCCAGCCAGGTCGGGAAAGCTCCCGCGGTATTCTCAATCACCAGAACCATAAAGCGCTCAATCGAACCCATGATCGCCGCGTGCACCATCACAATCCGCTCGCGCTCGCCGGCCTCATTATTGCAGGTGAGGTCAAAGCCCTCCGGCTGGCCAAAATCGAGCTGAATCGTCCCCGCCTGGAATTCGCGCCCCAACGCATCCCGACCCATAAAGTCGATCTTTGGGCCGTAGAACGCCGACTCACCGAGGCCGTCAATGTATTCCACGCCCTTGGCCTCAATCACCGCTTTGAGCTGGGCTTCAGCGCGCTTCCACATCCGGGCATCACCAATGTAGTTCTCCATCTTATCTGGGTCGTGCCGGCTCAAACGGACCTTTAGATCGATGCCAAACGTAGCATTCAGCTTGTTAATGATGTCCCAAATCAAACCAATCTCGCCCTCAATCTGCCCCGTCCGGCAAAACACGTGCGCGTCATCTTGCGTAATAGCCCGCACCCGGCTGAGCCCCGAGAGCTCGCCACTCTGCTCATCGCGGTACACCACCGCCGTCTCCCGATAGCGAACCGGCATGTCGCGGTAACTCCGCACCTGCGACGCAAAAATCTGTGTGTGGTGCGGGCAGCTCATGGGCTTCATCGCAAACACATGCCCCTCGCGCGTCTCAATCTTAAACAAATCATCCGAAAACTTTTTCCAATGCCCGCTCTTCTCATACAAGTCTTTTTTGGTAATATGAGGCGTTGTCACCTGCTGGTATCCGCCGCCAATCGTCTGGCGTAACTCCTGAACATAATTGTTCAATTGCTCACGAATAATCGTCCCCCGAGGGGTAAATAGCGGCAAACCAGGCCCTACCAAGTCCGAAAAAACGAACAAGTCCAGCTCTTTTCCAAGTTTGCGATGGTCACGCTTTTCCGCCTCTTTAAGCATCTCCAAATGCGCTATTAATTCATCTTTCGTTGTAAATCCTACACCATAGATCCTCTGAAGTTGAGCATTCTTTTCATTTCCACGCCAGTACGCCCCAGATACCCTCATCAGTTTGAAGGCCCCTACCTTGCCCGTCGACTCAACATGCGGCCCCCGGCATAAATCCGTAAACGGGCCGTCGGTATAAATGCCTACCTCATCGACTTTGGCGCCCTCATCCACCCCCAACTGCGAGCGATCAATTTCTTTCGCCACCGTGGTGCCGTGCTTTTTGAGGTCGTTTAGCAGGTCCAATTTGTAAGTCTGCTGCTTCTCCGCAAAGTACTTTATGGCTTTCTCAAGCTTCATCGTTGAGTGCTCAAACGGATAATTTGCCTTCGCCACCTCGTGCATTTTGTGTTCGATTTTACCTAAATCCGCTTCGGTGAGCTTCTCCGGCAGGTCCACGTCGTAATAGAACCCATTCTCCACCACCGGCCCAATCCCAAACTTAGCATGCGGGTACAGCTCCTGGATGGCTGTGGCCATAATGTGCGCCAGCGAGTGCCGCATCGCAAATAATTGCTGATCTGAATCTTTGCTGCTCATAAACTTCTCCTTAATACGCAAAACGACGCGCAAGTCGTTATGCGCGTCTGGACCCGGTCAAGGGCGGTTCCACCAGACTTGTCGCCTTAGGCGACCTCTCATTGGTCACCGGCGAGCGCCACCGGCGGCGGGACTAGCGGGTTGGTTGGGCCCGCGTAAACGCCCTATTGAACTAGCCCGAGTATACCCGAGCCTGAGCTTGCAGGCAACTAAACGCTATTCCTTAGTCTCAGGATGGTTCTTCTCCGCGGTCTGCATCTCCCGCTCCGGACGGTCAAAACCCGCCTTATCGGCCACCGACTCCGACCCCGCCGCGCCGTCATTGGGCAGATCCGACGGACGCTTCTGCGCCTCCGCCCGCTTTAACAACCTATCCGTTTGTTGGTTTTTCGGTTCATCCATTTTTGGGGTGAACTCCTTGTTACTCGTCCATTACACCAGATAAGCATAAGTACAGCAAGCGAAGCCTCTCCCGGGGCTGCCGCATCAGACACAAAAACAGCCCCAAAGAGGGCTGTTCGCGCAAAATAATTCCTGGTGGATCCTAGAGGATTCGAACCTCTGACCCCTTCAACGTCA
>CAZGZY010000032.1:0-9552 GCA_964530365.1 uncultured Candidatus Saccharimonadales bacterium | reverse complement strand
GGCCTCGACATGTCCATTCCCCCCAACGTCCACCCCCCCCGCGCCGAAACCGAGCAAATGGTGCAATGGGCCATAAAATACGCGCCTAAAGACGGCCGCCTCATCGACATTGGCACCGGCTCCGGCGCCATCGCCATCGCCATCGCCATCCACCGGCCAGATCTGGCCATCACCGGCACCGAAGTCTCCCCCGAGGCGCTCGATGTGGCCCGCCGCAACGCCAAAACCCATCACGTCGCCATCGAGCTCAAAGAATCTGATCTGTGGGCCAATGTCTCTGGCCGGTTTAACACTATCGTCACCAACCTCCCCTACCTCCGCACCGACGCCGACCTTATGCCCGAAGTGCGCCGCGAACCGTCCGTGGCCCTGTTTGGCGGCGCCGACGGCCTCGACCTCTACCGCCGCTTCCTAGCCGACCTGCCCGCACACCTCGCCGCCGGCGGGTATCTTTTCGCCGAATGCGACCCCTGGCAACACGAGGATCTCATCGCCGAGGCCGCCAAAGTTGGACTTAGCCCGATCGAACAAGGCTACTTCATTCTTGGCTTTCAGCTCACAAAATAGCACATGCCGTGAACGCCTTCCGACCCTCCCCGTTCCTCCGTCAGAATGCATCCTCACATGCTCAGATATCTAACAATGTTATATAGGGTAACGAAAAATCCTTTAGCGAAGCCATTAAAAATAGCTTAGCTGAGGCAAATATTTGTTCGGTATATAACTTTGTTATACATCCGCGCCAATGTCCGTAGCCGGCGGGGTCAGCTCAAAACCACTCGCACCCCCCCGAACCTTCGTTAACAACTACTGCTATTGCGCCGGCGCTTCCTGCAGCGTCACGTCCAGGGTCATCGTCTTGCCATCACGGTTAATCGTTACCTGCACCTTGTCGCCCGGCTTGTGCTTACCCACGAGCGACTGCAGGCTGTTGGTGGCACTCAGCTTATCGCCGCCCACCTTGGTAATAATGTCGCCTTCTTTGATACCAGCTTTGTCGGCCGGCGAACCCGCCACCACACCGGGATCTGCCGCGTCCGACGCCTGCACCCAGGCTCCCTCGCTCACCGGCAAATTATTAGCCGTAGCCGTATCGGAATCGAGCGCCACGTAGCGCACTCCCAGATAAGCCCGCACAATCTTTCCGGTAGTCTTCACGCTTTCCAGCAACGGCTTCACGTCGTTTACGGGAATCGCAAACCCAATGTTTTGCGCCCCCTCGCCTGCCACCGCGGTGTTGATGCCGATCACCTGGCCGTCCAAATTCACCAGCGGCCCGCCTGAGTTACCGGGGTTAATCGCCGCATCGGTCTGGAACAAGTCTTGCAGCTGCTCTGAGCTACCACCAATCCCCGACGAATCGCCCGCCGTCAGCCCCCGCGACAAACCCGACACAATCCCATCCGTCACGGTATTTTGGAACTGGCCCAAGGCATTACCAATCGCCACCACCCGCTGCCCCACCTTCATCGCGCTCGAGTCGCCCAGGCTCACGGTTGGCAAACCGCTGGCCGAAATCCGCACAAAGGCCACGTCGTTGGCCGTATCAATCGACACAATCTTGGCCGGGTAGCTCTTGCCGGCATTCGTCACCACCGTGTAGCTGGCCGTGGCGTCATCCACCACGTGCCGGTTGGTCATAATGAGGCCGTCTGAGGTCACGATCATCCCCGTGCCAGCCCCCGCTACCTGCTGGGCATTGCCGAAGAAGCCCCGAGTAACCGCCTTGGAAGTGATCGACACCACCGCCGGCGACACCTTCTTGGCCACATCAATCACCGCCGAGCTTTCTTGAATCACCAGTTGCTTGCGGTCGGCCGGAATCGCGCTCGCAAAGTAACGGATAAACAGGTAGGACCCACCCGCGCCACCAACCAAGCCCAACACCAAAGCCAATGCCACGACGCGCACCGGCACACTCGTGCCCGCCACGCGCCTGCGCACCGCCTCGGCCATCTGTACGGGTGGAGGCGCCATCGCGGCGGTATCGTATTCCGGGTCTACATGATGCGTCTGCGCCGTATCTGACATTTTTTCTCCCTCAAAAAATAATTTCGTAGTTATTATACAGTTTCCACCCCGCACCTGAGAGCATCCTGAAAACCACCTACACGCTCCCCCGCCACGAAGTCCCCACCGCCACCACCCCAATCAAAATCACCCCAATCACCAAATATTCGGCTAGCCGCCCCCGGCTCAGCGTCCCCTCCCGCTGCGAAACATAAATGCTCCCAAAACAGTACCCCAACGCCGTCAAAATGAGCGCCGGCTGCGGCACCAAAATGTAACCGCCGCTCATAGTGTAGGTAAACAGCCACAACAATAGCACCCATGCCACCTCCACGCTCACCACGGCCCAAGCCGCGGCCATCACCCCGGCTGCCCGCTCCCCACGCCGCGACAGCACCGCATACACCGACACATACGCGCCCAGCCACACCAAGCTAAGCACAATCCAGTTGGCCGGCCGCCAAATCGCCGCCACCAAGAACACCGCCTCAAACACCGCCGCCTGCACGAATAATAGGTTCAACAACCCGGCCGGCGCGGTTACCCGCTCGCGGCTCCACCACACCCGCCATAGCGCAAACAGCACCGCCGCCACAATCTGCGTCGCCTCCCGCAAACTCACGGCGATAATCAACACCACGCTCAAGCCAATAAGCAGATGCGGCGTCCGCTCCAACACGTATTTCACGCGGCTCCCCACACTCTTGCGGGCGCCCGGCCTCATGGCCCACAACTCCACCGCTACCACAAGCGCGGCCGCCAGCGGCCACCAGCTCTCGTAGCGGGCCAAGAAGAACACCGCCACCGCCTCAAGCGCGGCCACGAGAGCTACCATTATTTGCGGCCGGGTCCGTCTACTGGGGGAAAACGGACGTTTTGTAATCGCTGCCAAGAATAATCCTTATCTCTGGAGCCGGGACCGCCTTTCCAGCCGAGTCTACCTGCGGCGAGGGCGATGGCGCGCGCTGCGCCTTCACCCCAAATCTCCGCTCCAAATAATTGATGCTGTATGGTTTCTTCCCGCCAGTATAATCATAAATCACCGTCTTCGTATAGTGATCTGATGCGTTTAACGGGTCGGAAACGTTGTAATGGGCCGCTTTCAGGCTCTTAACCACCGTCCCGCCGAGCCCCGAGACACCCGACCCATTTTGCACTTCCACCCGCGCGTTTTCATCGGTAATGTAGTGGTCCACGAAGATATTCTTCACGAAATCCTGAATGTCGCTGTAGTCAAAATTGCCGGCTTTGGGCACTTCAATGTACCCGGCCGCCGGAATAATGTTAATTCCCCCCACCAAAAGCGCGTCCGCCCCATCGGTCGTTAGCACCTTCTGCGCCATCTTGGAGGCATCGAGGTCTTTGACGATCGAAGCCATCTTGGTAATCTCATTCGGCTGCATATCGGTCTTCACATGGCTCCCGATCGCGTCAATCAAATTCGAAAGCTTCACCGGGTTGGTCAGCGTCGACAGCTGCAAAGCTTTTTGGCGCACCGCCGATAATCTGCTGCTGCCGCGCCGCGCGGTCAAAATCGCTCGTGCTCTTGCGCGACCTAGCATACCGCAGCGCCACCGTGCCATTCATATGTTGCGGCCCAGCGGCAACCGAAAACGGGCAGTAGCCGCCTTTCTCATTATCGCATGGGTACTCGGGGTCGTATATTGCCTTGCCGACCGTCACATCCACCCCACCGACCGCGTCCACGGCCTGTCGAAAACCCGAAAAATCCACCAAAATGTAATAGTGGATCGGCACGCCAATCACACTAGATACCACTTTGGCGGCTAGCTCCGGCCCGCCGTAAGCGTTGGCAGCGTTGATTTTGCTGTATTGCGTGGCATATTTGCCGGTGGCCGGAATCTTCACATACAAGTCGCGCGGGATCGACAGCATCGCCGTGTCTTTGGTTTGGGGGTCGATGCTGAGCACCAGCATCGTATCCGATAGCGTCGGCGCCTCGTGTCCCACTCCCCCAATGCCCAAAACCAAAATATTAATCCGGCCATCACCCTCACCCTTGAGCTTAGTCGGGTCAAGTGAGCCAACCAAGGCCGGCGCGCCACCATTGGACCGCGAAATAATCTTGTGCGCCGCGCTCAAGCCCTTAAAGGCCAACCAACCGCCAAACCCCAGCCCGAGCACCGCTAGCCCCACAGCCGCAATTCGGGCGAAGCGCCAACCGCCGCCCCGGTAACGGCGAGGCTTTCGGTACTCAAAAATTGGGCCTTCCGGAGAGGCCGGAACCGGCCCCACTGGAAGTGGCGTGACAATGCGGCGAGTGGTGGCAACCCGGCGTATCGGCCCGTCAAAAGACCGTCGCCCACCCGGTGATAAAGTGGTCATTGCTAGTAAGTATAACCAGTGTGGTGGCAGGCACACAAGCCGAAAGCGCTAATGGTATAAGCCCCCATCTCGCACTTGTGCGGCGTCCGGACTGCACCTATACTCATAACCAATGGACAACGAAAACCAAACTCCCAACTCATCGCTTCCGGATTCCCCACTCGGCCCAACCGGCGGAGCCCCCCAACCGCACCCTCTCGACCAGCCAATGCCCCAGCCCACACCGGCCCCCAACCAGCCGCAACCTGCACCGGCGCCCCAAACCCAGCCGGCCGAGACCGATAACTCCGGGCAGCTCAGCCGGTCGCCGCTCGCGGTTATCGCGCGCAGTTTTTCGGCTATTTTTGGCGCGGTTTTCTCTTGGATAATCTTCCCCGTTGCCGTCGTGCTCATTTTGCATAATTTTGTGTTTCAGGCCTACCACGTTCTGGGCACAAGCATGGTCCCGACTCTCCACGACACCGACTACCTCATCATCTCCAAAGTCGGCTATACCCAAGCTCTCGTTGAGCGCATGCTAAACAAGGACCGACTCTACATCCCCGCTCGTGGCCAAATAATTGTCTTCCACTACCCCAAAGACGTCAGCAAAATTTTCGTTAAGCGTGTAATTGGCCTGCCCGGCGACCATGTCGTTATCAAGAACGGCACCGTCACCGTCTTCAACTCCAGCCACCCGGCCGGCTTCAACCCCGACCCCTCCGACGAACCGGCCGGCACCACCACCCTCGACGACATCGACGAAGTTGTACAAGCCGGCAATGTGTTCGTGATGGGCGACAACCGCACGCCCGGCGGCTCATATGACTCCCGCGAATGGGGCGAGCTCCCCTCGAGCTACATCATCGGCAATGCCGTGCTGCGGCTGCTCCCCCTCGACCAAGTTAAGGTCTTTTAACCTCCGTCATGCCGCGGCTAGTCAAAAGCACCGATATCCATGGCAATGCCTATGACGTACCGGTCGACCAACTGGTTTGGCGCCCGGCCGCCTACGCGATCGTCACCCGCGACCGCAAAATCCTGCTCACCAAGCAGCATAAAGCATTCGGCTTACCCGGCGGCGGTGTAAACCTGGGAGAAATGCCCGAAGCCGGCGTCATCCGCGAAGTTGCCGAAGAAACCGGTCTGATCGTAAATAACCCTCGTTTAGTCGGCCAAATCTCCGGTTTCTTTACCCTCACCCGCACCCATAGCCAAGACCTTCAGCATGTCCATTCCATCCTGTTGTACTATCGGTGCGATTTTGTCGGGGGAGAACTATCCACCGATGGCTTCGAAGACGACGAGAAGCTCATTGGTGAGCTGGCCGAATGGGTCCCAATTGAAGGCCTTGATAGCATTGTGGCCGGCAGCACCATCGACTGGCGCGGAGTCGTAAAAGCGGCGCTCGATCTAAATTAAAGCGCGGCCAGCCCGAACTAAAATGCATCCGGCCAAACGACCAATCAAACAATCGGCCGCATCCCCACATGCCACCCTACCACCAAAATGAGGGTAGTTGTAAATTGTATCCAGATTTTGGCTCTACCAAGGCCTGAAACATCACACTTTTGACCCTACCCTCATTTTGGTGGTAGTTACCCCGACACACAGACCGCAACATAGGGTAGGCGTAGAACGTGTGCGATGAGATGAGAGCGCGTGACAAGATGCGACTCCCATGCAAATAGGGAGACCGTGTTCGCTCGAACCTCATCACACGCGTTCGAAGCAAACGCAAAGAGCCTCGGGCAAAGAACTACTCCACCCGGCGGATCGCCTTATAAATCCGCTCCAGCTCCTCCTCGGAGTAATAGTCGATCACTAGCTTCCCCCCCTTGGCCGTCGTCACCTGTGTCACCTTCGTGCCCAAAAAGTCGCCCAAGTCCATAGTCAGCTGGTTCACGCCGGCGATCCGCGCCTCGGCCTTCTCCTTGGTACCGGTCTCGCCACGAAACCCGCGGGCATATTCTTCGGCCTGGCGCACCGTCCAACGGTGCTTCAGAAGTAGGGCAAGCAATTGCAGCTGCTTATCCGGCTCCAAAATACTCAAGAGCACAATACAATGGCCTTGTGTAATCTTCTCCTCCACGAGCGCCCGCTTGGCCTCAATCGGCAAGTTCAACAGCCGCGTGGTGTTGGCCACGGTCGAGCGGTCTTTGCCCACCCGCCGGCCGATATCGTCGTAGGTGAGGTTAAACTGGTCGAGCAGCTTACGGTAGGCCGTGGCCATTTCGATGGGGTTAAGTTCCTCGCGCTGGATATTCTCGATGAGCGCCAACTCCAACTTCTGCTGCTCATCGAAGCTGCGCAAGATCACCGGCACCGTGTCCAGCCCCGCCAGCTTGGCCGACCGCAACCGCCGCTCGCCGGCAATCAGCTCGTAGCGCGAACCGGCGCGAGTAACCACCAGCGGCTGCAAAATGCCGTGCACCCGAATACTCGCCGCCAGCGCCTCCAGCGCCGCCACATCAAAGTGTTCGCGCGGTTGGTGCGGGTTCGGGTCCACTAGCATCGGGTCAACCTCAAGCACGCTGTCGCCCGATGTCCGTTTGCCGGCCGCGTCCACTTTGGCGGTCACATCAAATTCGTCTTCTACCATTTGCGTCGGAATCAGTGCGTCAAACCCGCGCCCTAGTCCCCGTTTTCGTAAATCGCTCACTTCTTTGCCTTTGCTCGTTGTTCAACTTCTTTAGCTAGCGCCTTATAACTCCGCGCACCTTTGCTCCAACCATCATAATGCATAATTGTTTTGCCAAAACTCGGCGCCTCGGCCAAGCGGACATTGCGCGGGATCACCGTCTCAAACACTTTATCCGGAAAATGGCGCTTCACTTCATCGTGCACCTGCATACTCAAAGTCGTGCGCCCGTTGTGCATCGTCACGAGCACACCCATGAGGCTCAGGGCCGGGTTTAACCCCTTGCGCACCCGTTGCACGGTTTGCACTAGCTGGCCCAAGCCCTCCAGTGCGTAAAATTCCGCTTGCACGGGGATAATTAGCTCATGCGCTGCCACCAACCCGTTCACAGTCAAGATCCCTAGGCTGGGCGGGCAATCGATCAGCACAAAATCGTACTCCGAGTCCGCCAATGCTTGTTTGAGTTTAAACTCCCGTTGCGGCACCGCCACCAACTCCACCTCGGCCGCCGCTAGTACTGGGCTAGCCGGCAAGATCGAGAGCCCGTCGACCGCTGTCGGCCGCGCCACCGCCTCCACCGCCACGCCGTCCATCAGCACATCGTACAAATCGCCGCTCAGCTCATCGGCCGAAATGCCTAGCCCGCTCGAGGTATTACCCTGAGGATCTAGGTCCACCACGAGCACTTTTTTCTTCCCCGCCGCGAGATACGCGCCAAGGTTAATCGTCGTGGTAGTCTTGCCAACTCCACCTTTTTGGTTCGCTATTGCGATAATTTTGGCCATTAGCCTTATCTAAGCCCTCACTTTATCTGCATTATAGCAAATACCCCTTACGATTGGATAGCGCCGAATTACCCACCTTCCCTCTCGTATACTGCTTACGCTTCCTGTATGATAAAGCTAAACCGTTAGCGTCCAGTGAAGGTATCGAGGGGCCATTGTTATTGGCGAAGACAATCTCATGTTCGGCATAGCATCAAGCCAATTTGTTGGCCAGAATGTTCATTTTGCCATTAACTTATTTGTGGCTCTAGCCTGTTTCACGGCCGGCTGGCTGTACCTGGATGCCTGGAGTGGCCGCCGTGCTCTGGCCGACGCCGGCAAATGGGTCGGCTTCTTCGTGCTGGCCTTGGGGCTACTGCTATCCGGCGCCGTCTGGGGCCACGCTAGCCTTCTGGGCGACCTAGCCACCGTTCTCAAGCTCATCGGCTACGCTGGGCTGATTTTCGGTAACGCCCTCGACCCGATCCAGCCCCGCCCGAAATCGAGCGACTATGAGGAGCTGCCGAGCCCCGCGGCCGCTACTGCGCCAACGCCCCCTGCCAAGCCCACCGTTGCCGCCGCCGCGCCGGCCGAACCCACCTCGCCCAACCACCCCGCCGCCTTCGCCTTACCAAGCGTCGTCTCCGGGTCGCTGGGCGTTGCCCTTCCGCTGGCGGCGCTGGTCATAGCCATTCTCTACTGGCGCCGCGCCACCACCGGCCTCGAACGGCACCTCAAGCCCCTCGCGCTCACCTTCGCAACGCTGGCGCTGGCCGACGGCTTCGCACTCGCCACGCTCTGGCAAAACACCGACAACCCCCTGCTCCAATCGATTATTCGGCCTCTCGGCCCGCTGTGGGCCTTGCAACACCTGTCCCTTTTGGCCGGCGGGATCCTGCTCATCTGGTGGGTCTGGCGCTACCTCACCAAACGGCTCCTCACCCAAATCTTCCTCATGACCACAAGCCTCACCGTTACCATCGTCTTGGTGGCCACCGTCAGCATCACCAGCCTCCTGCTTTCGAGCCTGCAAAAGGCCTCGCTTGCCAGCCTCGAGACCGCCGCTAAAGTCCTCAGCTACGCTATCGACTCCAAGCGCGCCGAAACCCGCGCCGATGCCGAAGTGCTCGCCCAAAACCCGGCCACCGCCACGGCCATTACCGCCCGCGACCACCGGAGCCTAAGTGCCCTTGCCGGCGACCTGCTCACCGCCAAGCAGCTCTCGGATGTGGTGATCGTCAGCGACACGGGCCAAGTGCTCATGCGGGCCTCGGACCCGGAGCGGTACGGCGATTCGCTATCCGACGACTCTCTCATCCGCCGCGCCCTCACCGGCGCCACCGCCTCCACCATCGCGAGCGTCAGTGGGGTGCTCGCCCCGCAAATCCTCATCACCACCGCCAGCCCCGTGCGCGCCTCAAACCACATCATTGGCGTGGCGCTCTCGAGCCTAGCCCTCGACAACGCCTTCGTCGATGGCATCAAGCACACCACCGGTCTCGACAGCACCGTCTATAGCACCGCTACCCGCGCCGCCACCACCCTCACCGGGCCGGACGGCTCTAGCCGCCAGATCGGCATCAAAGAAACCCACGCCGCAATCCTCACCAACACCTTGGGGCACGGCCAAATCTGGCACGGCAGCCTCGACGTTTCAAACGTGGCCTTCCTGGCCATCTACCTCCCCCTCAAAGATGTCGACAATACCGTCGTGGGCATGCTATTCGTCGGCCAGCCCCAAACCCAAATTCTGCAAACCGCCCAAGAAGCCGTCAACCTCACGTTCGTCAGCGCCGTTATCTGGCTCATTGT
>CAZGZY010000031.1:0-9598 GCA_964530365.1 uncultured Candidatus Saccharimonadales bacterium | reverse complement strand
AGCCTCTTTGGCAGCCCAGCGCTCACAAGCCGCTACCAGGCGGTAAATTAAGGCGGGCTGGCCTTCAATTTGCATTACCTCGCTGCCCAAATCATCCATATCAAGGACGATTGGGGTGCCTTTAATAAACTTCGCCAGCAACCCAACGATCGTGATAGGAGTGGGCTTATACAGATAGAGCACATCCGTGCGGCGGCGCAGCACTTCAAAGCCGGCGCTCACGATGTAGGGCAGGAGATTAAGCAAAAACGATTTGGTGCGGAGCTGCGTAGGGTAGACCATAGCAATCCCGTCAACCGTGGCGGGGTTGTCGAGTTTCCAGCCCGAGTGTTTATCAAAACTGGGGGCAATTATGGTCACGGTGTGGCCGCGCGCCACCAGCTCGCGCCCGAGCGCGATGATCCGGTGCGTGAGGCTGCTCCCCGGCGTGCCTGAGGCCATCATGAGGATCTTCATATTAGGTTCTCCAACAGCGTCTTGGTGCGCTCAATCTGGCGTGGCCAAGTGTATTCGGCCGCCACCAGTTGGCGCCCGGCCTCGCCCATCGCCTGAGCCGCGGCTGGATCTGTCAATAACTCGCGGATGGCTCCGGCGAGAGCGGCGGCGTCATCGGGCGCAGCCAGTACGCCGGTTTTTCCTGGCTCCACGAGCGACGGCAGCGGCCCAATGGCTGAGGCAATCACCGGCAGGCCCTGGGCCCACGCCTCGAGCAGCACCGTGGGGAAGGCGTCGTTGGCGGTGGTGGGGTAAATTACCATCGCCGCCGCCTTGCGCACCAGCTGGTCACGCTCAGCGCCAACCTTGCGCCCGGCGAACGTCACGGCCGCCTCCAGCCCCAGTTCGCGCACGCGGCGCTCGTAGCGGCTGCGGTCGGCGCCATCGCCAATCACGATGAGTGCAGGGGCCGCCCCAGTGGTTCTCGCGAGTATTGCCAGGCTCTCCAGAGTGACGTCGAGACCTTTCCAGGCGTGCGTCGGCTCTAGGTTGGCCACAAACACCAGCCCGGTGCCGGGGTCCGAGCGTTTGGCTGCCACCCCCGACACGGCGTTAAATACGATGTGCGTTTTGGCGCGCAGCCTGGGGCTCAAAGCCTCCCGCACATACGGAGAAACCGCAATAATGGCTCGTGCCCGGGTCAATGTGACGGCTTGGACCATCTGATACACGCTCGTTACCGTGCGCATCAGCAGGCCACCGGGTTTAACGAGGGTGGCGGCATGGTACGTTACCACTACCGGTATCCGCCCGGCCGCCCACGTCACCATATCAACCATAAAGGGCACCGGGGTATGGGCGTTAATCACGTTTGGCTGCTCGTCGCGAATAATCCGGCGAAGCATGCGAAGCCACCCCAGGTTAATGGGCGTATTTGACGCTATTTTCCAGATAGGCAGCCGGTAAACGGTGTAGCCGTCTAGCACTTCGCGGGTAACGCTCGTCACTCCTTTGTCGCCACACACCACCACAACCTCTCGTCCGCCGGTTTGCAACCCGGCCGCAATATTGCGGGCGTAGTTCTCCAGCCCGCCGGTGCGAGGGTAAAAATAGGGGGTAGCAATGAGAACTTTCATGACGCGTACACCTCACGTAGTGCCGCGGCCGAGTGCTGCCAGTCGTAGTTGGCCGCAAAGGCCGTGATGGCCGGGCGGCGCGTCGGCCGGCTCAATAATTCTTCGGCTCCACGTGCAATATCGGCCGCGCTAAACTCAGTGATTCGACCGTTTAGCTCGCTCACCAAATCCATCGCGGCATTAGCGGGATGATTAACCACTACCACCGGCAGCCCACAACCATTGGCCTCAAGCACGCTGATGCCAAAGCCCTCGCGAGTGGAGGCTGACACGAACACTTTCGAGGCCTTCATAAGGCCGTAAACCTGCGAATTCTCGGGCACAAAGCCCCAGAACCGCACGTTGTCGTCCAAACCCAGCTGGTGGCTGAGTTGTTCCAGATTCTCGCGTTCCGGTCCGTCACCCAAAATATTGCAGGTGATATCCGGCCGCTTCACCTTTAAGACGGCCACGGTTTCCAGGAGCATCTCGACATGCTTATGTTCCAGCAAACGACCTACATAGATCAGGTCGCTCTTCTGGCGGGCGGCGCGGATTTGCTTGATGGCTGCCAGGTCAATCCCGTTGTTTACCACCATTACATCCTGCGATGCCTTCATGTCGGCTCGCAGCCTAGTGGCCGTGAGGTTTGAGGCGGCAATGATCTTCGACGGCATTAACACCGTCAGTTTTTCCAGCGCGTACGCCAACATCCCCGCCGTCCCAAGGTAGTTGCGCCAATATTTTAGCCCCCAGACTTCGTGCCAGGTGGCAATCATCGGTCTACGCTTTAGGAGTGAAACCACCTTCATAAAGAAAAGGGGGAAGTAGGGCATATGGTCCACATCTACAACATCAAATTGCTCGCCTAGCAACTTAAGGCAAGACACGCCAAAAAGCACTCCTTGCTTGATGGAGCGTCGTTCGCCGTGGTGCAACGGGTAGAGCGGGCTAATGGCATGCAGCCACACCCCGTTTTCTAGCCGGGTCTTGGACGGCTCACTCCACCATTTCATGGTATAAATGTGGACGTCGTACCCGTCTTTGGCCAGCAGCGTAGACAGGCGGTAAATGCGCGTTTCTTTGCCCCCCAAGTTGTAGGGGTAGATCGCATCGGACACGATTGCAACTTTCATTACCGGTCTCCCGAAGCGCCGATTCTCTCACCGAACACCGCCTCAAAGCGCTTGCGCATCGACCGGCGGGACGGAACCTTCCCCAAATCGGTCACTGGGGCCGGTTTCCAGGCTAGGTTACGCAGGAACATGCCAAGAATCCGGGTACCGTCTAGAATGGGGTTCAGGCTGGACTCGCCGGCGCGCGGGTTGTAGCTAATTGGGACTGAGTAGATCTCGTGCCCCAATCGCGCCATTTTCGTAATCATCTCCATCTCAATCGCGAACCCGTCGCTCACGAGGTGCGGCCGAAGTTCATCAACCACCGGCTTATTCCAGGCAAAGTAGCCCGTGAGTACATCCGTTACGTTCACACGGTAAAAGTAGCGCACCAAGTGCGAGAACGTCCAGTTGCCCAACCGGTTAAAGCCCGTCATTGAGCCTTCGGGGATGCGGCCACTCAAACGCGAGCCAACTACGACATCGCAGAAGCCACTGTCAAGTGGTTCCACCAACCGGATAATCTCGGCCGCACTGTAGGTGTCGTCGCCATCAAGCATCACTACATAGCTGGTGTCGGCACTAATACTGGCCATTCCGGTCCGGATAGCATTGCCCTTGCCCTGCTTGGGCTCAGAGAGCACTCGCGCACCGGCGTTTCGGGCCACCCGGGCCGTGCTGTCTTTGGAATTGTTGTCGATCACCAAAACCTCAAGCAGATAGCCTTGAAGCCTCAGCGCTGCGCGTGGGAACGAGCGGACTACCTGGCGGATGCCGGCCTCCTCGTTGTAGCACGGGATCAGTACGGTAATCTTTTTCATTGTGTCGCCCTCAGCCAAAAGTGGATCTCTTGCCGTTGGTCTGGCAGGATTACCAATATCTCCGAAGTCCCGGTGCCCTTGGGCAGGGTGATGCTCTCGGGCACGGTGCTCGAGTAACCCTCAGCCAACGGGACTGTTCCTGAGGCAAGCTGCGTTACGCTACCGCTTGGGAGCTTTAGCGCCACCGTGTAAGGATAACTTACAAATTGTCCTTCAACATTGTGGATGGAAAACGAGAAGGGTATCGGTTTTTGCGTCACAACCGAAGGCAAGGGGAGCCGTTGGCTAAACGACAGCTCAGTATAGTGCTCCGCCACCGGCGTGATGATGGCCGCGGCATCTACCGATTGCCACATTAAACTGCCCAAAGTAGCAGCAACAGCAAATCCGGCCACTAGTGCGGCGATGCGCGTACGGTGCATGTTTTTAGGCTTGTTCTGCATATATTCCACCTCGAGCTGAGGCCTCCCAGGCCTCTAAAAGCGATAATCAAGGATCATAATATAAAAGAGCTTAAATGTCAATACTTAAAGTAACCTCAACGCGCTTATGTCAAACTTATATCGTTGGGCGTCGCTGCATCGTGTACAATGAACCTTAAAGCATAAGGTCTTTTGCATGTCTCTGCGCAAACGCGTGCCTTGGCACAAACATCTCAAGCGCTGGTTCATTCCGCACCAGCACAACGACCACCGGCCGCACCTCATCCGGATCCATGGCCTAGCGGTGGTGGCATTGCTCATTATGGGCGTGCAGATCACGGCCAATGTGCTGCGGCCGCCGCAGGTGCGGGTTTTGGCCTACGCCACGGACATTACGCCGGTCGAGCTGTTTGACCAAACCAACCAACAACGCGTCGCTAATGGACTGCCGGCCCTGCACCTCGACGCCCGCCTCAACCAAAGTGCCACCCTCAAGGCCCAGAACATGTTCGCGGAAGACTATTGGGCGCACGTGAGCCCCAGCGGTATTCAGCCCTGGCATTGGTTCACCGAGGCCGGCTACAACTACCAGTACGCCGGCGAGAACCTAGCCAAAGACTTTGACACCACCGCCGGCGCAATCCAGGGCTGGATGAATTCGCCCGGCCACCGTGCCAACATCCTCAACCCCAACTACACCGATGTCGGGTTCGCCGTGCAAAACGGCACCCTGGTGGGCGGCGAAACCACGCTCATTGTGGCGCATTATGGCGCGCTGGCCGGCGTGTCGGTGAGCGCCACCGTGCCGACGCCTAAGCCGGCCGTTGAGGCGGCCACCACGCCCGCCCCCACGCCCTTGCCGACACCAACGCCCACTCTTGCGCCCACGGCTGCCCCAAGCACGACTGCCACCCCCAGCCCCACGGCCCGCCCTGTGGCCGGCGTGAGTGCCACCCCCAGCGCGCCGGCGCCCCAAAGCTACAGTCTGTTTAGGCCGTTGTCGCTCATTCGCACGCTCAATTGGGGCACGCTGGTCACCATTGGCCTCTTGCTCGTGCTGCTATTCGTGTACATTTTCACGCACCTCACCGTGTGGCGCAAAGGGCTCAAACGCTGGCGCGGGGCCCATTACCGCCTCTACGCCGCCGCGTCGCTCAGCAGCCTGACCATCGCCATTATTTTGCTCGCCGTCTCCGGCTTTGGTAAAGTGAGCTAACACTAAGGAGCACCCTGCATGGCCGATTTTATTCTCGACCCCGGCGAGACCATCGTTGAGCGCATTAACCGCTATATCGTAGTGCTGGTATGGCCCATCATTATCACCGTCCTCCTGGCAGTTATCGTGATTTTAGGTCTGGCCGTGTTTGCCCGCCAGAGCGTCCCCGGCGGCCTGCTCGACTTTATCCCGCCCAATCTGGTGTTTGCTCTAGCCGCCGTCTTGCTCATCATCGCGGTCCTGATTGTTCTGGCGGCTATTTATGTATTCCTCCACACCTATATTCTGGTGACCAACATCCACCTCATCAAGGTTCAGCAAAGCGGCCTCTTCGCCCGGCAAACGTCTGAGCTAAGCCTAGGCAACATCGAAGACGTTAAAGGTGGCCGGCGGGGCATCTTTGGAACCATTTTCGACTATGGTGATATCGAGATTCAAACAGCCGGCACCAGCGAAAACTTTATTTTCCGCACCGTCCACCACCCGCAGGTGGTAGCCGACCGGTTAATCCAGCGCAGTGAAACGTTCCGACATACCACCCACGACCCCCTGCCATAGACCTAGCCGCCAGATTGCGCATCAATGTGCCCGGCGCAATAAGCTATAATTACAAATCCAGCTTCTTGACAGGAGCGAGGGGGTGATATTAGCACCCCCTCGCTCCTGTGCGGACGCGAATAACCAGAAGTACGGCGCCCGTCCCTACGGAGCGACAGGCAGCGGGGTCAGGCCGAGAAGCTCTTCGGCCGTGGTGTGGCGGTGGCCATTGCCCGCCACCACGGTGGCCGCGGAGCCGGCAGCCTTGCGCTCGAGCAGGCCCGGGATATCGTCGGCCCAGCTGAAATCGGGCCGGGCCATCCGGAGAACCTCGGTGTGGTCGAGGAAACCGCTGAGGATCTCACGCTCGCGGGCGCTCAGCTTCTCGCTGTTTTGCCGCCCGAGCGTGATGGCCGGCGCAAACTTAGCGAACGGCGGGAAGCCGTAGGCGTCGGCGGTGTTGGCCAGCAGCTGTTCTAGCGCCGCATCGTGGCCGACCACCTCGTCACACCGCTCGCCGCGCTCGATTAGCACGATGCGGCTGATGCGGGCATGTCGGCCGTTCTGGCATGGCACCAGGGTTTGGATCGAATACTTCGGCGGCGGCACCAGAATCTGCGTAATCGCGTTGATCCCCAGGATGGGGATATTGGCCTGCGCGAGCCACAGCGCGAACCGCCGGCCGCCTTTGGAGTGAATTCGGCTTTGGATGGCCAGGAACGCTCGTCGGTGCAGCCTCAGAGCCCGCTGGTTCACCGCCCGCAACGTGTGGGCGCTGATGGTGAGCGGCTTCGGGAAGCTCCAGGCGTTGCCGGTTTCGTCGATGATGGTCATGTCGTCGGACAAGAACCGGCCACCAACCTGTTCGCCGAGCAGGCGCATGATCGTGCCGGTCTTGCCGGTGTCGGTCTTGGCCGACAGCATCACGCCCTGCCCTTTCAGCTTGATCGTCGCCGAATGCAGCAGCACCCGGCCGTGGGCGGCCAGCACGAACCGCAGCAGGGCCTCGATGATGTTGGTGTACACCACGTGGGGCGACCGTGCGAGCAGTGGGCTCACTGTGACCTGGGCCCGCTTTCCGGCGAAATCAACCCGGAAGTTAGCGCCCAGATTGCCTATGTGCTCCAGGTATGAGAACACCTCCGGGGCCTGGAGTGCGGTCACGCGCGACCGCAGGCCCCGATTGCCGACCTTGCCGCGCCGGATCCGGATGTCTGGTTTGCCGCCGAGGTTGAGGCAGCGGAAATACTCCAGTTCCGGCAGCCGTACTTCGGACCAGATCCGCACCAGGCCGTGGATGTCGTACAGAAAGACCTGCACCCGGCGCCGGTAGGGCAGTACGAGAGCCAGATGGGGGCGGTGCTCGTCTCGCTTCTGGTCCACGTAGAGCTGTACCGGATTGCGCAGCGAGGCGGCCATCCCGGCTATCGGCCGGCCCGAGCCGCGCCAGATCAGCCAGTTACTCACCGCGAACCGTAGCAGGAACAGGGCCGCCAGGCTAATGAGGTTGGCGGCCAGCGGCGGCGTGCCAAGCCTGTAGACCAACCCAACGAGCAGCGGCACCCGTAGCAGCAGGGTGGCATTGCTCAGCATCATGAACGACAAGTAGCGCCCGAGCTTCCCCCCACCAGTCCGGCGGGCGCGGAACACAAAGGCCTCGTCGAACAAGAAATTCCAGGTGGAAGAGGCTTGGGTAGCCAGAATGGCTGCCAGCGACAGCCTCAACCCAAGATTTCCTCCGAGCGTCCAGAACACCAGCTGGTTGATGCCCAGGCCCGTGAGCCCTACCACCCCGAAACCGACCGCCTCGCGGAAGGTTCGGCCGGCTGTGGTGGTCCAGCGCTGGCGGTGCCTCGCGAGTTGCGTAGGGGGTCGGGTAGCTTGCATTGGTGCCTCCTTTGCTTCGACTGCCGCCGTGAATCTGCTCCACCACAGCATCCGGCTGAGGAGGAATCGAGCGGCGAACAGGGGGATGTAGCTGATGGGGTTAGCCACGAGGTAACTGATACCGAACCCGCCGATGAGCAGGACCAGTACTGGGCCCTGCACGAGCAGTAGCGACAGGTTAATCGCCATATAGCCGAGATACCGGCGCAATCGGTGTCGGCTGCCCCGCTTGTAGACCAGAAACTCCGTCCAAAAAAAGTTCCATGTAGACGACCCCGGCGTGTTGAGGCTATACGCCAGCACCAGCCCGAGGCCGATCTGAACGAACATCACCAGCAGTAGCTGGTTGATGGCCAGGCCGGTCAGGCCAATGGCGATGAAGCCTACGGCTTCGCGCGTCATTCGAGGTTTTGCCATTAGCCGTAGGTCTCGGGAGTGGCGCCGGTGTAGCGTATCGGACACGTCTTGCTCCTTTCCGAGTCTGGGGTTTGGGGGAGCAGGGCAGTCTTTCTTGTCGAGATGTTCCGGGTTAGCACTCGTTTTTAGCTTGTTGTCAACGTTCCCCGTGGTACGGACCTTTCATTTTTACAAGGTCCGGCCACGCCCAGGCATCTCGCAAATTTACAAAAATTGGCTTTGAATAAGGGCAATATATATAAGCACGTCAGAAAAATTTCATTTTGCGGGAGTCTCGGCGACCCGGCGGAGGGACTGGGGTGTACCCGTCCCCCCGCCGGATCTGGGGTTAGTGACAATGGGCGGACGACGCGTCGAGCATCGCTCCGCCCTCGGACAGAAAGCTCCAGCTAAAGCCGGTGGGGTCGAGGGTAAGTTGCAGCACCCCGAACACTCCGGCAATGCGCTGCTCGCTCCCCGTTACGGGGGTGTGGAACAGGTAGTGGCTATCACCACCCGTCCCGACCACGAACTCGGTGATCCCGTTGGCTGGGTCTATCGTCCCGTTCGGGGCCAACGGACCGATCCGTTCATAGTCGTGGTCGTGGCCGTTTAACACGACGTCGGCGTGGGCCTGGTAGAGGTCCTGCCAAAACGCCGCGTAATCGGCGTTGCTGCCGTGGTGGCCGGACGACCACCGCGGCTGGTGCCAATAGGCCAAGGTGCAGGTGGCCGGGTGGGCAGCCAAATCGGCCGCCAGCCACCGCTCTTCGGGCGAACCCGGGCCGCACCCGCCGACGTGGCCACATTCGGAATTGAGGGCTACCATGTGCCACGATCCCAGATCGTAGCTGTAATACCCCCTTCCCGGGAGGCCCGCGGCCGCCCCGAAATACTTGAAATACCCTTGCGCGCCCGGCGACCCGTATTCGTGGTTGCCGAGCACCGGGTAGGTAATGGCCTTAAACCGGCCCCAGGTCTTGTCGTACGCGACCTGGTAGCGGGCAAAGTCGCCGCTGGGGTACTGGTTGTCGCCCAGCACCAGCACGGCGTCCGGGTTGAGCGACGCCATTAGGCCGGCCGTGGCCTTTTGGTGGCAGGAGGCCGGGCTGGTGAGCTCTTCGCCGGTTAGCGCGGCCGCATCCGGCGGGCAGGCAATGTCGCCGGCCGCGCCCACCACCATGTGGCTCACCGAGCGCACCGGCTTCGGCCCCAGATACCCAGCCGCCGGCAAGGGGCTGGCCGGAGGGCTGGTTAAAGGTGCGGGAACGGTGGGGGCGCCCGCACCGGCGGATCGGTTGGCCACCACTAGCCCAGCCGCCACCACCAGTCCGGCCGCACTGGCCACAATCAGGCCTGCCCACGCTCGGCCGCTGAGCCTAGCCTGCCGCGATTTGGGCCGGTGGGAGCACCTGGATGGCGGCGGGCTGCCGCTTGGGGGCATGCGCCCTCGTCGCCGGTGGTACATGGCCCACACCAGGACGCCCAATGCGAGCGCCACACCCGCCACAATCAGCAGATTCGTTGGCCCGCCGCCGAAGCCCGCCCCCTCGCTGGAGTCAACCCCCAGGATTGGCGTGTTCGGCCCGGTCGCGTGGGTTGGGGGGCTGACCCCCGGGGGAGACCAGGTGCCAAAGTTCCGGCGGGGGTATAA
>CAZGZY010000030.1:2953-9938 GCA_964530365.1 uncultured Candidatus Saccharimonadales bacterium | reverse complement strand
CATCATCAAAATCGAGATGCACTTCCTGCCCGACGTCTATGTGACCTGCGAAGAGTGCAAAGGCAAACGCTACAACCGCGAAGCGCTCGAGATCCACTACAAGGGTAAAAACATCTCCGAGGTGCTCGACATGACCGTGGAAGAGGCCGTCACGTTCTTTGAGAATATCCCAGCCATCCGCCGCAAATTCGCCACGCTCAACGAAGTCGGCCTCGGCTACATCCACCTCGGCCAATCCGCCACCACCTTCTCGGGCGGGGAGGCGCAGCGCATCAAACTCGCCACCGAGCTGGCCCGCCGCTCCACCGGCAAGACGCTCTACATCCTAGACGAGCCCACCACCGGCCTGCATTTCGAAGACGTCAACCGCCTGCTGGCCGTGCTCAATGCGCTCGTCGACACCGGCAATTCGGTGCTCATCATCGAACACAACCTTGATGTCATCAAGAGCTCCGACTGGCTCATCGACATGGGCCCGGAAGGCGGCACCGGCGGCGGCCAGATCATCGCCGTCGGGTCGCCCGAGCGCATCGCCCGCGAGCCCAAAAGCCACACCGGCCGCTACTTGCAGCGAATCTTCGAGGCCGAGGCCAAAAAAGCCGCGCCCAAGGCCACAGCCAAGGTTTAATCCGGTCAAACGAAAAGACCCGCATTTACCGCGAGTCCTTTTGTTTCATAATAATTGCGTGCCGCTGCACCCCGGGCGGTTCGCCCGGGGTGCAGCTGAGGACCGTGAGGTCCCCGCCGGCGCTGGCGTGGTCGTTATCGGCCGTCACGCGGTCCGAGCCGACGCCTTCGTGTAGGCAGGCCACAGGCTCGCGATCTCTTCATGCCAGACCCGGTGAAGCGCCATGCGCTCCGCCAGCTGCTGGATCTCAGTGTCGGCATCGGGCGTCTCCGAGCCCGCACCGCGCGAAGCAGAAATCTCTTCCATGTGGTCGGAGACCCACTTGTAGTAGGCGTTGAGCACCACGGTGGATGCAGCCCCGGCCGTGGACAGCGCCAGGTCGAAGGTCCATCCGTCAGTAGAGCTCAGCACCTTCGGGTCGCGCAAGGCCGCGTAGGCGTCGTCGAGCTCATCGTACGCAGGCCCGACGCTCGGGTGGCGGGGCTGTCCATTGAGGAAGTCCGCAAGCGCCTGGTGCAGCGCCGCACCCAGGTCGCGGATCTCCCTGGTAGCTGCATCGCGCTCCATGAAGCCGCTCAACCCGGTGTAGCGCCGTGTCGCGGCGTAGATTTCACCGATCAGGCGGCCAACCTCAGCGGCCCGAGAGACTGACGGCCTCAGGTGGGTGGCGACAGTCTCGGCCTCGGTTGCGGCCAGAGCCTCGCCAGAGCCGGTATTGCTAGTTGTCGTCATGACAACCATCCCTTCGCCCCAAGCTCACTCGTCTCGAGGCAGGGCAAATTATACCATTCAATCAATAGAAATCAACCCACCTAGTCAGCTATAATACCCACATGACCGACCACCTCCGCGACAAACTCAAAACCCTGCCCGCCGAGCCCGGCGTGTACTTTCACCGCGACGCCAAGGGCAAAATTATCTACATTGGCAAGGCGGCCGTACTGAAAAATCGCGTCATGAGCTACTTCCAAAACAAGCACCGCGACCCCAAAACGCGCTTGCTCGTGGCCGACATTGCCGATACGGAATGGGTCACCGTTAGCAGCGAAGTTGAGGCGCTGTTTTTGGAGTCCGAGTTCATTAAGCGCTACAAGCCCAAGTACAACATCGACCTCAAGGATGACAAAAACTGGCTGTACGTCAAGATCTCGGCCGACGAGTTCCCGGTTATTAGCTATGTGCGGCGGCCGCTCGACGACAAGGCGCATTATTACGGCCCGTTTACCTCCAGCGACGCCCTGCGCCGGGCCATGCGCATGTTGCGCAAAGTCTTCCCCTACATAACCCACGAGCATTGGCCGGCCCGGGGCTGCTTGCAGTACCATCTTGGCCTGTGCCCGGGGCCCGAGGAAGGCGCCATCACCGCCACGGACTACCGCAAATCTGTCCGCCAGCTCGAGCTCTACCTGCGCGGCCAGCAAACCAAACTCATGGGCCAGCTCCAGCGCGAAATGGAGCGAGCTGCTAAAAAACGCGACTTTGAAGCCGCCGCCCGGCACCGCGACCAACTGTCCGACCTCAAATCCTTTGGCAAACAGATGGTCTTTGGCGATAAAGAGGCCTTCGACCTCACCCGCGACCAAGCGCTCACCGGGTTGGCCGAGCGGCTGGGGCTGCCCGTGCTGCCGCGCCGCATCGAGGCCTTCGACATTTCGCACCTCGGCGGCGTCGACAACGTGGCCAGCATGGTGGTCTTCTCCGACGGCGTGGCCAACCGCGACGATTACCGGCGCTTCAAGATGAACCTAGCCGGCAACAATGACGTTGCCCACATGCGCGAGGTTATTTCGCGCCGCTTCAGCCCGAAAAACCTGGCCGACTGGCCCAAGCCCGACCTGCTGGTAATCGACGGCGGCCAGCCCCAGCTCGCGGCGGCGCTAGACGTGCTCGACGGCCTCGGCATGAGCATCCCCGCCATCGGCCTGGCCAAGCGCGAAGAAGAAATTATCCGCCGCCGGCCCAGTGACCGCCCCGCCACGCCCGGCCACCACGAGGGCGAAGCCTGGGTGACATCCGGCGTCGACTTCGAGTCTATCCTCCTGCCGGCCACAAGCCACATCCTCCAGCTCCTCCAGCGCGTCCGCGACGAAGCCCACCGTTTTGCCATCACCTACCAGAGCATCCTGCGGGGCAAGCGCCAAACCACCAGCCTGCTCGACGGCATCCCCGGCGTCGGCCCCGCCACCCGCAAGCAGCTCATCCGGCGCTTCGGCTCAGTGCAGGGCGTGAAGCTCGCCACCCAGGAAGAGGTTGCCGCCGCCATCGGACGGGCCAAAGCCGCGGTCGTTAAGGAGCACCTGGGCCAAACCAGGTCGACACCAGCCGAGGCCAGCCCTGCCGTTCCCGCCGACTCCGCCGCCGCCGACCTGCCCGTCACCGATTAGCCTAAACTAGGCCTCAAGACCTCCCGGGGGTGGTTTTAGTTAACTCTCGCGCCTGTCCCCTGGTCCAGCGGCACCGTGACGGTAAACAGCGTTCCATTGGATTTATTGCTCATTACCTCAATCTTGCCCTTGAACTCATGCTCGGCAATTTCCTTCACCAAAGACAAACCGATACCCATGCCTTGGTCGGGTTTCTTGAGCGTGAAAAACGGGTCGAACACTTTGCCAATATATTGCGCCGGGATGCCCGACCCAAAGTCTTGCACCGATAATTGGGCCTGCTCACCAACTTGCCTGAGCTCCAACGTAACGCGCCGCGGCCCCGGTCCCGAGTCGGGGGAGTAGGCGCTGACCGCGTTCGAGACCAGGTTGGTCGCCATCTGGTGGAACTTAATGGGGTTGCCGCCCAGCTCGAGCTCATCAAACTGCACAAACTCTATCTGAACCTGGGCCTTATCGGCCTGGGGCCGCAAGAACTCCACGGCCGCGCGGATCTCTTTACCGAGCGAGAATACCACGAACTCCGATTGGTGTTGCAATTGCTTTCGGGCCGACTCAATATAGCGCTCCATCCGGTTGGTGCTCTCGATGGCCCGGCGCAGTCGCTCCGAATGCCCTTCGTCGTCCATTTGCTCGAGGTTGAGCGCCACCGTAGTTAGCGGCGTCACGAGCTCGTGGATAACATTCGATGTGAGTCGCCCAAATTCCGCGAACCGGGACAACTCAATAATTTTCTCGCGTTGGGCTAGCTCCAACTCCTTAGTGCGGGCTTTCACCTTTACCTCTAGCGAGTCACGCTCCTGTTTTAAGTCGGCCTCACTTGCTACGGCCCGCGCCAAAGACCGCTCAATCTCCCGGTTGCTCAACCATGACACGGTCATGATTACGCCCAGAGTAAAGGCAAAGCCGACCGCATCGCTAACCTCGCCGGGCCGGTCCATCCATGATGAGTTAATGCCAATGGCCCCGATTTGCTGGAGCAGCCCCATGGCCACCAAACAGACCGAGCTCGCAACAGTTAGGGCCGCCCCCCAGGTGGTGCCGAGCAGCACGGACGACATCGTGAGGACCAGCGCCAGCATCAAAACCCCCTCGGGCAGCAAAATCCCCCAACCGTAGAGCAAGTAGAGGGCTAGCAGCAGAAATGACGCTACCAGCGCATAGGCGGAGAAATGGAACAGGCCTTTTCGCGAGGCTACCAGCAACGCCAAAATGTAAATTACCAGCGCGAAGGCCAATAAGGGTGGCTCGCCCCGAAAGCCGGCCTTGAGGCTATTGGTGAACACCACCAAAAACGCCATCAGGGTCAAGGCAAAGGACCCCACCAATAAAACATTCAAGATCGACTCACGCCGGCGTGAATCTTCGTTCGCAGACCGGGGTTTAATGAGAATCTTGTAGGGTAGGGCGAGAAATCTGGTGATTGCGCGTTTCATGTTGGGCTGAATGTCCGAATTATAGCATAAGCGGTATGGGGCTTTTGTGTTACCGAATTCAAGACTGGGCGGAATAACCCGCCCAGTTGCTTAGTTGGCCCAGAAGGCCATCTCGCTATTGTCCGTCGCTACAGCGCGTAGGACTTCTGCGTTGCGAGCCGACTTGTCGGTCAGCGCTTTCTTAATTACTTCACTCATCTATACATCACCTCCTTTCTTTTGGGATTCACCTAAAACCGCTACCGGCTGTAAGGTGTCAAGTTTGTAGCCCACTCCTGGAACGGTTTGAATCAGGGCATGGTCAAATGGCTTGTCAATCTGTTGGCGGAGGTTCTTAATGTGCACGTCAACAACATTGGTCGAACCGAACCTTGGGATTTCCCATACGTGGTTGATAATCATATCGCGGGTCACCACCCGGCCTTTGTTCCGCAGCAGGTACTCCAGCACATCAAACTCTTTGCGCCGCAACTTGATGTCGGCCCCCCGCCGGCTAACAGTGCGGCTGGCAATGTCTAAGATGAGGTCATTAAAAATCAGAGTGGTGGCATGGTGTTGGGCCGGACCCCGGCGCAGGACCGCGCGGATCCGCGCCATCAGCTCGTTGAGGTGGAACGGCTTGGTAATGTAGTCGTCAGCGCCGGCGTCGAGCATGTGTACCTTCGCGTCCGAGACATCATTGCCCGTCACCAATATCACCTTTACGGTCCGGTCGATGGCCCGGATTTGCTCGTATAGCTTCGGGGCCTGAATATCCGGCAATGTATAGTCGAGCAGGATTAGGTCATAAGTGTTAATAAACAAGTGTTCTAGCGCCTCGGAACCGTTATAGGCGTTGTCCACAACAAAATGCCACGCCAACGCCTCGGTTAGCGTTTCGGCTACGGCCTTATCATCTTCTATAAATAGTATTCGCATCGCTTCACCTTACCCTCAAAGCATAAATCATGGTTATGAAATAATAATGAAATACGCATGAACTTTCGGTACTTTTTTCCGAAAACCATCATTACTTCGGTCGGGCAGGTATAATACGAACCATGAAACCGCTAGTTTTGCCACCAAAATTCCACGCCGCCAACCGCGCCGCTCTGGCGAGTTCCGTTGGTGATGAAGCCATCGCCATCATCGACACCGCCGATACGCTGACGCGGCCCGGGGATTTCGAGTACCCCTTTCGCCCCGATTCCAACTTTTACTACCTCACCGGGGTGGCCGAGCCCGAGGCGGTGCTGGTGCTGGCGCCCGGCCACTCCAACCCCGAGTTGCGCGAAATGTTGTTCATTAGCGGCACCAGCGAGTTTGTGGGCGTCTGGGAGGGACAAAGACATACGCCGGAGTCGGCCAGCCGGCTCTCGGGTATTAAAACCGTGCTCAATGTGCGCGAGCTTGGGCCGGTGCTTAGCCGCTTGCTCGAAAAGTACCAAACGGCCTACCTGAATGCCGTTGAGTCGCCAGAAGACATCATGCCGTCTCCCGCCAAACGGCGGGCCCGCTCGCTGCGCGAAGCCATGCCGCTCCACCAACTTCGCTCGGTCTTGCCGCAACTGGCCCGCCAGCGCACCATTAAGCACCCGACCGAGGTCGGGCAACTGCGGCTGGCCATCGAGCACACGGGGGCCGGTATTGCCGCCGCCCGCCGCGTTTTGCCCACCGCCCGCCACGAGTACGAGATCGAGGCCGAGCTGGCGGCCGAATTCACCCGCCGGGGCGCCGGGCACGGCTTTTTGCCGATTGTGGCGGCGGGCGCCTCCACGACCACCATTCACCACATGAAAAACCGCGGGCCGGTGGCGGCCGGCGACCTCGTGTTGCTCGACGTGGGCGCCGAATCCAGCTACTACGCGGCCGACATTTCCCGCACCATGCCGGTCGGCGGTCGCTTCACGGCACGCCAACGGGCTGTTTATGAGGCGGTTCGGCGGGTGCAAGCCGCTGCCTTTGCCCGGCTTAAGCCCGGCGTGGTCAGCCGCGCCTATGAGGACCAAGTGGGCGAGCTCATTCTCGAAGAGCTGCGCGGGCTCGGCCTCAAAGACCCCGACCTGCGCACCTATTTCCCGCACCGGACCTCGCATTTCCTCGGGCTCGACGTGCATGATGTCGGCGATTATTCCCGCCCGCTTGAACCGGGTATGGTGCTGGCCGTGGAGCCTGGCATCTACCTGCGCGAGGAGGGGATTGGGGTGCGCATTGAAGATAACGTGCTCATTACCAAAACCGGCTGTGAGGTCTTGTCCCGGGCTATCCCGAGCGACCCGGACGAACTTGAAGCGCTCGCGCAGGGCGGTCGGGCATGAGCCACGCTCACCACATCCAGAAAGCCATCCGGCGCGCCGCCGCCCGCGACCGCAAGCACCAGCCGCGCATGAAAGTGGCCGGCACGAGCGTGTTTGAACTGCAGAAGTTGTTGCGCAAGAAGAAATAAAGGCATGTGTCGGGGGGGGGGGGGGGCCCCGGGCCCCCCCCCCCCCCCCGCCCAAAACCCCCCCCCCCCCCCCCCAAAAAGTAACCCAGAAACGAGGGGGCCCCCCCCCCCC
>CAZGZY010000030.1:0-2943 GCA_964530365.1 uncultured Candidatus Saccharimonadales bacterium | reverse complement strand
CGCCACACTTTGTGGCGAAATAATAAATAAAATCATGTGTGGTGGGGTGGTCGAAAAAAAGCGCCCCCACCACCCGCGGTGCCAAGCCGGAGGCTCAGCTGCCGCTAATGCGCCCGATGAACGGTGTGGCGCCCACGCCAGCCAACCTGGCCTTCACCGCGGCAATCTCGGCCGCGCTGGGCCGGGCCGTCTTGGCCGCGCCACTTTGGCCATCGGGGCCGCTGCCGAGGAAGCCGAACATCAGATCCCCCGGCTTGGTGCTGTGGTTTGGCCCTAGCAGGCAATGGCCATCCTCGTGGAGGATGATCCCCGCCTTGTTGGCGGGGAGGGTAGCGGCGGTGAAGTTGAGCACGATGACACACGGTTCAAATGTGCCATCGCCACCCCAGTAGCAACCGCCCGACACCTGGTTGCGGGCCGCCGGCTTGGGGCATGCCACCGTGGTCAGCCGGGGGTCGTCAATGGTTACCCGCGGGTCGTTGACGTCCGCTTGGCTCAGGATCACCAATACCAGCTGGTGGTTGTCGGGCGGCGGCGGGCCGGCCAGGTCGAAGTGGAAGCCGGCCTGGTCCCAACCGTCCGGGGAATTCAGTACCGTCGTCAGCTGGGCCGTCAGCCGGGCCCGCAGCGCCTTGGCGTCCGGGCCGCCGTGGGCGTTGAGGGTCGGGAAATGGTCCAGATCCAGATACGCGTGGATTTGGATCACCTTCGGTGGCTTCGACGGCGACGGCCTCGAGTGCGTCGGGCCGGCCGAGGTTGGCACTGGTCCTGGCGTGACCGACCTGCAGCCGCCCAACGCGGCTACCGCGACCAGCGCCCCCGCGGCGACCAGCGCCACCGGCCCCCACAGCCGAGTTCTCCTTGTTCCTACCATTAACTTCAGACCACCTCTCAGGGTCGGCGTCAAGGATGCCCCACATTCTACCGCCCCGCCGGCTGGCTTAGCAAGCCCACATGTGCTACCCTAGGTGGGTCATGATTCGTAAGTTTATTCTGCGCTGGCTCGTAAATTTCCTCGGTCTCTGGGCCGCGGCCGAATTAATGACCGGTAGCATTAACTACAACGATAAAATCCGGGTGCTCGTTATCGCGGCACTCTTGTTCTCGGTCGTCAACGGCGTCATCCGGCCCTTGGTGGTGTTACTGTCGCTGCCCGCCATCGTCCTAACACTTGGCCTCTTTACGCTCGTTATCAATGCCTTTATGTTGTACCTCGTAACCAAAATCTACCCGACCTTCCATCTGCGCTCATTCTGGACAGCCGTGGTGGCCACTGTTATTATCTGGGTCGTCAATTACCTGCTAACTGAACTTCTGGAGCCCAAGCGTGAAAAATCTGTTTAATACCATTACGATCATCGCGGCTATTTCTACCATTCTGCTCATCCTCATCCAGTCGCGCGGTCAAAGCCTGGGTGCAACCTTCGGCGGCGACACCAACTTCTACCGCTCGCGTCGCGGTGCTGAGGCCGTCATTTTCAACGCCACCATCATCTTCGCGGTGGTTTTTGTGCTCTCGGTGGTTTTGAGTATTTTATCCAAGAAGTAAATGTTTAATTACCTACGGTTTCGCTACCGGCGACAAATCCGCCGCATCAAGCGGGACGTGCGGACCTTGCGCAAGTGGGCCGCCAACTACATTGAGCGGCACATCTGGGGCAAATGGCACCAGATCCGGGTGGTGCGCCGTTTTCTGCTGCTGTGGTGGCTAGTGCCGGTAGTTGCCCTCATTGGCCTCACCCAGCAGATTGGCTTCCTGCAGCGCGTCGCTAGCGCCATCATCGCGGAGCCGGGCGGTGTCTACACCGAGGCGGCGGTTGGCACAGTCCAGAACTTAAACCCGGTCTTGCCCGAATCAACCACGGCCTCGGATATCAACCGCCTCATCTTCAGCGGCCTCACCCGCTACAATTCACGGCGGCAATTGGTCCCCGATCTCGCTACCAGCTGGGGCGTTTCCGGCGATGGCAAGACCTACACCTTTCACTTGCGCCACGGAGTAAAATGGCATGACGGCGTACCGTTTACCTCGGCCGATGTGGCCTTTACGCTCACCGCCATCCAAAACCCCGACTCCCGCTCGCCGCTAGCCTCCTCCTGGCAGGGGGTCACCGTGGCCACCAAAGACGATTACACAGTAGCTTTTACCTTGCCTCAGCCACTAAACTCGTTCATGGATTCAACCACCGTCGGTATCGTGCCGCGCCACCTACTTGAGTCCGTCGAGCCCTCGCTGCTCCGGGAGGCGGAGTTCAACCAACACCCCATTGGCACCGGCCCGTTCCAGATCAAAACCTTCGCCCCTTCGGCCAAGGAGATCGAGCTCACGGCCAACGCCGGGTACTTCTTTGGCCGCCCCAAGCTCGATGGGTTTGATTTCAAGTTCTACGACACCGCCCAGGATACCCTCACAGCCTACGCGGCGCACCAAGTTACCTCCCCCGGGCGTATCTTGCCGGAACTCCAGTCCGAGACCAAAGACGAAGCCGGGCTCACGAGCTATAGCTTTACCCTGCCGGAAGAGGAAACGTTATTCTTTGCTAATAATGACCCGGTACTAAGCGATAAGAACCTGCGCGGCATATTATCCCGCTCGCTCGACCGCGAGAAAATCATGAGCCAGGCGGATGGTGGGCAAGGTGTTGTGTTGACCCAGCCGCTGTTGCCCGGCCAACTCGGCTACACGAATAAGTACGTCCCTGCACAGCTGGGACCGGCCGCGGCCCGGGCGGCTCTCGACGCCGCCGGTTGGTTGCAGGCAAGCCCCGTAGTTACGCGCACCCACGGCACCACCAAGCTGCAATTCAAGCCTGGGGAAGTGGGTGACACTACGCAACTGATTGTGCTGGACTCTGTTCGGTAGCGGCCAGCGCGTTAGATACACTAGATAACAAAAGACCCCGTTTAAAACGGGGTCTTTTGTTGTACGCGCTAGGATCTCTT
>CAZGZY010000029.1:0-10343 GCA_964530365.1 uncultured Candidatus Saccharimonadales bacterium | reverse complement strand
GGCCGAAGGCGAAATATAAGGCCGTGGCGCCGAGTAGCGCGACGATGACAATGATGGCTAGGTAAATTTTCACTGGTCTCCTCTGAACGTTGTCGTTATGTGGCGAGGACGCCTGGGTTGTTATTGAGGATAAGTGTAGCGGTTTGAGGCTAGTTTGGATAGGTTAAGCGCAATGCCTAGGCCTCTTGGAGGTGAGGGACCACGAGCGAGTCGGCGCCAGTGGCGCTGCGGGCTTCGGTTTGTTGGGCGTCACGGGCGATCAGGACAACGGTGCCAAGTAGCACCACGGCGCCGGTGAGCTGCGTTGGCGTGAGGCTTTGGTGCAGGAACGTGTAGCCGGTAACAAGGGCCGATAGCGGCCAAGTGAGCTCAAGGATGGCGCTGCGGGAGGCGGGAACGCGCTTGAGGCCGAAGTAGTAGATGGCTAGCGCGACCAGGCCGGTGGAGAGGGCAATGAAGGCTAGGTATTTCCATTGGGTGGGCGTGACGGTCAAAATTTTGCTGCCGCCGCCCAGGGCGAAAGCGAAGCCGAGAGCGAAGATGGGGGCAATGCCGAAGCGGGCAGCGGTGATGTGGACCGATGACGTGCCTTTGAGGGCGTATTTGGAGAAAGTGGTGGAAGTGGCCCAGCTAATAGCGGCCCCGAGCGCAAGCAGGGCGGCCAGAACTGTGCCGGCGCCGGTGCTGAGGTTGGCGGTGAGATTCGGGAAGGTTACCCAGTAGGCCGAGATGAGTGCCAGCGCGGCCAGGAACATGAAGCGCCGGGTGAGGGGTTCGCGGAGCATGATGGCGGCAGTGGTAATGGCGAACACGGGTTGCAGTTGCTGGATAAGCACCACGACCGAGAAGGGGATGTACTGGGTTTTGGCGAGGGCGGCGGTGAAGAGAATGGTGCCGAGGGCGCCGGAGAGAAAAGATACGCCGGTAATGGCTATCCACTGCTTACGGGTGAGCTTTTTGAACTGCCTGAGGGTGGTGAGGATGAACGGGCTGAGGAGGATTAGCCCGAGAATATGCTCCCAGAACACGACGACTGCCGGCGGGAGGGTGTAGAGCTGGGTGCGCAGGAAGCTATCAAGGCTCCAAAGTAAGGCCGCTAATATGACCGCGAAGGGACCGAGGCTACGGTATTTCATTGGGGCTCCTTGCTGCTATCTGGGGATTTTATCATAGTCCGGCGAGCAATCGCTGAAGGTTTGGGTCTGGGGCGGCTTGCTGGTTTAGCAGATTAAGGTTTTTGGCGATTTTGACCGCATGGTCGAGCCGACGAGCCTCTTCTTCGAGGCGGATGATGCCGTACTTGGAAATAGTGTAGTGGGTGCGGAGTTGGCCAGATTTGCCGGCAGGTTTGGCGCCAACCAGGTCGATGAGGGCTTCGTCGTGGAGGCGGGTGATGAGGGTGTAGAGCTTGCTATCGGGGATGACGACACTGCCGAGGGAGGCGTTTTGAACCGCGGCTCTGAGTGCGTAACCGTGGAGCTCGGTTTGGGCTAGAACTAGGAGAATGTAGAACTGGGCTGGTGGGAGAGGCTTGGGTAGGTGAGAGTAGGGATACATAGGGCACAATATTACCTCCTTTTTGGGATGCCTACCAATTGGGAGGTAATTCGGTGATGAGTGGATGGGTGACGAGACGAGCGGGAACCGCCCGCGTGGCGGGGTTTACGAGCGCCGCTGGAGATGAGGTCGATAGCCTTACGTTAAGGTGATACAATGGGCCGCATGAAAACCCCCGTAACGATCAAAGAAGCAATCGCGGCGCTCATGAGCGGTGGTGTGGGCGTGCTGGCTACCGATACGGTGTATGGCCTGGTGGCGCGGGCGGCCGATCCGACAGCGGTGGGGCGGTTTTACGAGCTCAAACACCGTGAGCACAAGCCGGGGACGGTGGTGGCGGCGAGCGTGGCGCAGTTGGCGGAGCTGGGGGTGCCGGTGGAGCATCTGCGGCGGGTGGAGCGGTGGTGGCCCAATAGTTTGAGCGTAGTATTGCCAACGGGATCGGAATTGGAATATTTACATCAGGGCTTGGATTCTCTGGCGGTCCGGGTGCCGGCAGATGCTGCCTTTCGGGCACTTTTAGAGCAAACGGGGCCGCTGGTGACATCGAGCGCGAACCGACCGGGCGAGTTGGCAGCGGTGAGTGTAGCGCAGGCGTTTAGTTATTTCGGCGAGCGAGCGGACTTTTATGTAGATGGGGGAGATTTGAGCGAGCGGATGCCGTCGACGATTGTACGGCTGGCGGGTAGTAGGCTTGAGCTGTTGCGGCAAGGAGCGGTTCGGTTTGACGGACTTGAGCTGGCCGGTTAGATCGGTAGGTTGGGGTCGGTCTTGAGCTCAAGGGGGCTGGCGGTGCGACCGACTTTGGCTAGATGATAGCCCATGGCGGCGATCATGGCGCCGTTGTCGGTGCAGTATCCCATGGGGGCGTAGCGCATTTCGACGGGGAGCTGGCGTGAGACCTCCTCGCGTAGCCGAGCGTTGGCTGCGACTCCTCCGGCAATCACGACGGATTTGGGGTGGAATTGGTGATAGGCGCGGAGAAGATTGCCGGTGAGGGTTTCGCAGACGGTGCGCTGGAAGCTAGCGGCCATATCGGCTTTTTGCGTTTCGGTGAGACGGGATGGGAGCTCGGTGGAATGGGTGCGGAAGTCGCCACCAATTTCAGATTGGAGCGTGCGGAGAACGGCGGTTTTGAGCCCAGAGAAGCTGAAATCGAGCGGGTTTTCGAGTCGGGAAACCGGGAGTTTATAAGCGTGCTCATTGCCGAGTTGTGCTAACTTGCCGATTTCAGGGCCACCGGGGTAGGGGAGGCCCATCATTTTGGCAACTTTGTCGAAGGCCTCGCCGGCGGCGTCGTCGCGGGTGCGGCCCAGGAGCCGGTACTCGAGGGGGGATTCGAAGAGCAGCATGTGGGAGTGACCGCCGGAGACACTGAGCGCCAGCAGTGGGAACTGCGGCTGGGGTTCGATGAGGAAATTGGCGAAGGTGTGGGCCACCACGTGGTTGACGGCGTAGAGCGGCTTGTGGCGCATGAGCGCGATGGTGCGGGCCGTGAGCGTGCCAATGAGCAAGCTGCCGAGCAGTCCGGGGCCGGCCGTAACGGCAATGCCGTCGATTTGGTCCCAGGTGGTGCCGGCCTTCTCGAGCGCTTTGTGGATGACGGGCAAAACGACCTCGATGTGACTGCGGGCGGCCACCTCGGGCACGACGCCGCCGTACTCTTTGTGGATGTCGATTTGTGAGGCGATTACGTTGGAGTGAGCATGGCGGCCGTCTTCGACGACGGCGGCGGCGGTTTCATCGCAGGAGGTTTCGATGCCGAGGGTTAACATGTGGGTGATTGTAGCACGAAACGCCCGCGTTTCGCGGAAGGAAAAACACGGGTGGGGTGGGGCGCCCGAAGCGCCGGGACGAGCGCGCGTCTGGGCGGCTCGTCCCTTGGGGCTGGCGGACCGCGAGCCCTAGCTTGGGGCGTCGGTTTCTGCGACGGGACGCGCGGCGTTGGCTGTGGCGAGGGTGGCGGTGAGCGTTTGAGGATGGAGGAGAACGATCTCGGCGGCCCGGCTGGTGAGTCGGCGGTAGCTGTCGTCGAGCCCAGCGTATAAGACAAACCGCGCGAACAGCACGCGCCCGTCTTTATCCCGTTCGCCCCCGAGCAGGTTAACCAGTTGTGGCAGCACGCCGCGCTTGAGGAGCCCGACGAGCTCACTCAGCGTTCGGAGATGGGCCTCTTCCTCGAGCAGTTTTATCTGCCCTTCCCGCACGTCTACCGCGGAGGCCGACGCCGCTATCGCGCGCAGCCCGGACTCGGAGAGCCGGCGATCGATAAGCGGAAGCGGATTGGCGATGCATGTTCGGACTTGCGCTTCAATGACGCAGGTGTCCTGCGTCGTGAACGTTGCGGCGCACTTAGCGCGGAGTGTCGGATTGGCGGTTGGGGTTTTGATGTCAATGACTGAGACTGGCTCCTCATCCATGCTTTCTCCAGTTGGTGCTTGGGTTTTCGCGGGGCGCGAAAAGTGATCCCGATCGTGTGACGGTACAATACCTGACGATAACTGTCAAAAACGAAATCGCCCCCGTTCGGCCGGCAGAGCTGGCGAAACGGGGGGCGGAGGCCGGGGTATTATCCCGTGAGCCTGCGGACTGGTTAGATGAGGCCGAAATGGCTCACCGAGAGCCCGGTCAAGAGCTCCATCCAGAAGCGTTCCAGGATATTCTCTGGGCGCCGTGGCGTGGGATGCCCCGGGATAGTGAGGGTGTTGCTGGCGGGGCAGGTTACCCGCGCGATGTGGGTGGGGTCCTCTCCGAGGAAATTTTGCATTTCGCGGAACAAGTCCCCGAGCAGACTCGGAACTGGTAGGTTGAAGTGCCGGATGGAGGCACCTTGGTCTTCGGCCACGAGACCTACCTTCGGGTTGAAGTGAGGGAGCCGGCAGTGACGCGCGAGGCTCCCCGGCGGACTGCCTTAGCGGTGGCGGAGACGCGGCCGAGAACGGCGGCAACCACCAGAGGTACTACCGCAAGCGCCGTCTCGGTTTTTGATGGCGGTGCCCCGTAAAATTGGTGCTTATTGAGCCTGAGCGGGTCTTGCCCAAGCACCTTAAGCGTGAATCGGCTTACTATCCTCATGCTTCTCCTGACGTCTGGAGAGTTGCGCAAACGCCGAGCCAGTTGTGGCTGGCAGGCTTATCATGGCATCGTTGCCGAGGTTTGTCAATGCAGCGGACGTTTTGCTTGGCGGGATAACTCTGTACAATGCGGGTATGAAGCTCATCGAAGTGACCGATCCGACAGCATGGGACGAATTTGTGGCCGGGCAGCCGTTTGGCCACCCGTTGCAGCTGTGGGGGTGGGGCGAGACGAAGCGGCTCAACAACTGGACGCCACGCCGGCTGGTGCTGGTGGACGGCGAGACCTGGGTGGCGGCGGCGCAAGTGCTGCTGTGGCCAATCCCGAGGATGGGGCGGTTTATCGCCTACGTACCGCGGGGGCCGGTGGCGGAGCCGGGGAGCGCGGAGGCGAGGGAGCTGCTGGGTGAGCTGGCCGTTTGGGCGAAGGGGCAGCGGGTGTTGTATGTGCGCGTGGAGCCGGCCTGGACGAGCGGCGTGCCGGGCAGGGGCTGGGTGCGGGCCAAGCACCACTTGCAGCTGGCCGAGACGTTTACGCTCGACTTGCGCAAATCCGAAGACGAGCTGCTGGAGCCGATGAGCCACAAGCACCGCCAATACATCCGCAAATCTGAGCGGGATGGGGTGAGCGTGGCACGGACCGGCGAGGGTGATTTGGCCGCGATGTACCGGATTTACGTCGAGACTGGGCAGCGGGCGGGATTTGGCATTCATGGCCGGGATTATTACGAGCAGCTGCATCGGGCGTTGGAGGAGCGGTCGTATTTGTATTACGCGCGGTACCACGGCGCGGTAGTGGCGTTTTTGTGGCTGGCGGCGGCGGGGGAGACGGCGTATGAGCTCTATGGCGGGGTGGATGAGGCCGGGCAGGCCATGAAGGCGAATTATTTTCTGAAATGGCGGGCGATTTGCGAGATGAAGGCCGCCGGGTTTACGCGTTACGACTTCAATGGCCGGCTCAACGACGGGGTGTCGCGGTTTAAAGACGGGTTTGGGCCGGACGAGACGAATTACATTGGCACCTACGACTACCCGCTCAATGTGGCCGGTTACCATGTTTGGGAGCATTTGTGGCCGGTGGTGAAGGTGGCGGGCCGGCGGTTGGCCGCGTGGCGCGGGGGCCGGCGTGGGTAGCATAGATAATTTGGAAAAGCTGGGGTTGAGTGAGGCTGAAGCGGCAGTGTTTTTGTTTCTGACCCAGCACGGTGCGACGCTGGCGCCGCAGATTCAGTCGGCGCTGGGAATGGCCAAGGTTCCGGCCTATCGCGCGCTTAACGGGTTGATTGCGCGGGAGCTGGTGACGGCGGCGGGCGAGCCGCGGCGGCTCAAATACACGGCCGAGCCGACGGCCAAGCTGCTGGAGCTGTACGATCGCAACATTAAGGAGATGCACGCGGCGCGCAGTGGGCTGGAGGCGTTCATTGAGACGCTGGCCAAGCAGCAAAATGAGTTCTACAAGGAGCGCAAGATTTCGGTTTATGAGGGGCTGGAGGGCTGGCGATTGTGGATGGAGGAGCGTTTGCGAGGCGATGTGGAGATGGTGCGCGAGATTGGCCACAATGTATTTTGGCAAGATTTTGCTGAGACACCGGAGCGAGGGCAAGCAGACACGATGAAGATTGCGTATGCTCGGGTGGCGAAAGGGATTCCGCTGCGGAGTGTTTATACGCGGGATCGTGATCTGCCGCCGAATGCCCGCACGCGCTCGGATCTGATGAAAGAGGTGAAGTTCCTGAAGATCGAGAGCCCGGGTTCGCTGTGTCTGAGTATGTTTGGGCCACGGATGGGATACTTTTCGGGAGATGGCAGCAATTATCGCGGGATTATTGTGGACGATGCGATCCTGACTGCCATGTTGACCGGTATGTTTGATCTGTTGTGGGGGCAGGGCGAAGTCGTGTCCTTGTAAATTACAGTTACATATGGTATATACTATGTGTAACTTACAATACAGTGAAACTGACTGAAAAAGTAGTATTGGTAACAGGGGCGAGCCAAGGCTTGGGCGCGGCGATGGCGCTGGATTTGGCGCGGGCTGGAGCCCGGGTTGCGATTACGTATCGCGGCAATAAGGTTGGTGCCGATGAATTGGTGCACCAGGGCCGGGCTGAAGAGCTCGATCTAAAGGCGTATTATGTTTCGGATTTGGCCAGCGACAGCCAAACGAAGCGAGTATTTGAACGGGTAGTGACGGACTTTGGGCAGCTGGATGTCGTAGTGGCGAATGCAGGTGGCAATGTGGCGTCTGAGGACGTTCACGAGCTGGATATGGCGAAATGGCGGGAAGTTATAGAGGATAATTTGCTGGCGACGGTGACAACGACGAAGTATGCGGTGGAGGCGCTGGACCGCAATGCGGCTGGCGGCAAGATTGTGCTCATTGGTTCGGTGTTGGGGCAAGATGGGGCGGGCAATCCGCGGATTACTGCCTACTCGGCGGCTAAGGCGGCGACGCATAACTTTGCGCGCACGATTGCTAAAGCGTTGGCGCCAAAGATCATCGTAAATGTGGTGTCGCCCGGACGGTGTTGGTCGCGCGGGTACGAGAAGAAATCGGCTGAAGCTGTGGCGGCGTTGTTCGCGCCCAACAAGCATGGTCGGCCGATCGAGGGCGCAGAGATTGCACATGCGGTGCGCATGGTGCTCGAGAATGACTCGATAATTGGTCAGGTGGTGAGTGTGGAGGCTGGGTTTACACTGATGGCGGCTTAGTGGGTCTGGATCCAACCGTTAATGGCGGCAAAGGACGCGCCGGCGGTGGTGTGGAGGGCTAGGTCGTGGCCGGTGCTGGCGACGATGCTGGTAGTGAGGCTCGGTGTGTTGGTGTAGTAGGGCGCCTCGCCCGCCGCTATGGCGGCGGGGTTGTTGCAATCGAGCGTGCCGCCGCAGAAAAGAGCGTCGTTTTGGCCGGCGACCACAAGCACGGGCACGGTAATGTGGTCGGATAGGTTGAGGCCGGCCGGGGTGTAGAACTGGGCGAGGCCGTCGCCAAACTGGGTGGCGGAGACGACGTCTTTGTGGGCCTCGTCGTAGGCGATGACGGACGGGTCGGTGGTGGGGGCGTAGTAGAAGTCGCTGCCGCGGGTGCCGGGGATGGTGGTGAGGTAGCCGGGGTCGTAGCCGCTGGTGCTGAACTGCGGATCGAGGCCGGCGGGGTAGAAGCTGGCTGCCACGCCGGATTGGCCGCTGCCAATGGAGTGCAGTACGCCCGTGAGCACCAGGCGGTCGGCATCGTGGTAGGTGGCCGCTTCGCTAGTGGCCACGATGGAGCCGAAGGAGTGTCCGACGACGTTAACTTTTTGGATGGTGGGGACGGCGTTTGCCACCTGGATGATTTGGTGCAGCACATAGGCGTCGGCGGCAATGGTGATGGCGGTGCTCAAGGGCCGGCTGCTCTGGCCGGTGCCGAGGCGGTCGTAGGCCAGGGTAGCGCGGCCGGCGGCTAGAGTGCGGCTTACGTAGGAGTATTGCGGCTGGGCGACGGGGAAGTCCCAGTAGCTCCGGTTGTAGGTGGCGCCGTGGACCAGGACGTCGATTTGACGACTGGGGCCGGAATAATGAGCTGGAATGCAGAGCGTGCCGGCGATGGTCTGGTCGGCGGGCAGGCCAGGGCCTAGGGCGACGGTCAGGGACAATTCTTGGCAACTAGTGCCGGCGGCGGAGACGGTGGGAGCGTAGGCTCCTAGGCTAGCGGTCCCAATTAATAGCGAGCAAATGCTAGCGACAAAGCGTTTGAGCATCGGGCGTCTCCACATTAAGTAGTGGAATGGAGAATACAAGACCGGTTTGGCTTGGGAATCGTCTTAATTTACTAAAATGGGTTTAGCGGCTAGCTGAGGCCGAGTTTGGGCTTTGGCAGAGCCGACGATGAACCGCGCGGTGTCTTGGGCTCCAGCTTATAATTGCGGGTGGAGTGGGGGCAGGCAGCATCTGCCTGCCCCCACCTTTTGGCGTCTCTGCGAGCAGGGCTTCAGGTTATTTGTGGAGTGGGGTTACCTGGTGTTACGTGTTGGCCATCGAGATGTTGGCGACGGGGTACTGCTTATTGCAGTCGGGCCAATTGTGGCCCAGGCCGTACTCGTAGGCCGCCAGAACATCCTTCGTCGGGGCGAATTGGGCCGGGTTGGGCGGAGTTTCGGCCAGCCACGCCTTGAAGCTATCGGTGACGCCGGGCGTCGAGTGGATGTTTGCTCCGTTGAAGTTAACGGCGATGGTCATCTCGTGGGCCATGACGCCCGTGCCGCAAAGGGCTTGTTGGGTCATGGCGACGGAGCTTGGACCATACGCCGGAGGCTTCAGTCCAGCATAGTGCTGCTGGACATAGAGCGTGAGCAGAAACGCCAGGTCAACCATCGGCGCCCACGGGTGGAGCTCATAGAGCTTGCCTTCGGCAGCGACGCCGATGTAGATCGTCGGCTTACCTTGCCCACAGTACTCGATTGCACCGGCGGTGGCGTGTACGGTCTTGCCGTGCTCGTCGAGGCAGGCTTCGGCGAGCTTCTGGCTACCACTCACGACTACGAACTTCGGTGGCGTCATGCCCTTGAACCTGTCGCCGAAATCGGACTGGATGACGCTCCAGGCGGCGGTTTCGGCGTCTTTTGCGAAGGAGCCCGCCAGGTCGGCCGGCTTGCATCCGACGAAGTTCGGCTCCACACAAATGTCCGGCTGGGCCGTAAAGTTCGGTTGGGGTGCGGGCTTGCTGGTGCAACCGGCGACTACCGTAATGCACAGGGCGGCAGCAATCGCCATTGTAGTTGAACGAACTGTCATGCGCTTCCCATCTTGAATGTTGAGGAAGCCCTTCTCTCGCAGAGACCGTTTTATTGTGATGTAAATTTTGTTAATTGCAAGTTACAAATTGAGCATGTTTACGGCTGCCCTCCCGAGGTGAGAGGGCAGCCGATGGTGCGGTCGGTGGTTGGTGGGGTTCTGAGAAGCCGTTAGGCGACCTCGGCCATCAGCACCGCGTCCTCGACGCGCAGGAAGCGGGTGCCAGGCGGCAGATCGCTGGTGGCGATGCTGTGGGCGTTGTTTGCCCCGCCCCACAGGATTAGGACGGGTGGGGCTGTGGTGAACCCCGAGCAGAGGTTGAGGGGGGCTGTGAAGGGCCCCTCAACGGTGTAGCAGTTAGTGTCGGCTGGGGTGAGCCAGTAGACCGCTATCCCGCTGTCGACAATCTGCTCTGCTGTGAGCAGTCGGCTTGGGTCCGCGATTGCGACCCTGGGCATGTGAGCCTCCCTGCAGGACTATTGGCTGGCTAGCCAGTTGAGGTTGGTGTGGGACGTTGCGGTCAGGCATCGTTCGAGAAACAACTCGAGGTTACCTCGGCTAGCTTCCAGGATGAGAGGCTCTCCGCGGACGCCGGTGGGCAACCGGAGGAGCAGACGCTCCCCCTCGACTAACCGGAGTACTTCGAACTCGATGCCGTTGCTAGACCTGATTACTCCGATGGTCTTGAGCCCGTCTTGGAGGAAGCTATATTCGAGCGACCAGAAGGCGGGACCGACAGGCGTCTGAGCATCGACCCAGATGAGGAACGGGTCCTCGGGGCGGCAGCTCAGTATGGCTCGCGGAAGGCTCCGTGAGCCGGCGACACCTAGCGTAGTGGTGACTACGCCGGTGCCGGAGTCGATGTGGCTCATTGAACCTCCCTCGGGAGAATTCGACTATTTGGTTATAGCATAAATCGGTAATTAATCAAGGCTTAAA
>CAZGZY010000028.1:0-10478 GCA_964530365.1 uncultured Candidatus Saccharimonadales bacterium | reverse complement strand
AGCTGGATTTGTCGTTTTTGAAATTATCTTGGCAATCATACTCGTTGCCGTTGTCGGATTCGCAGTATACCAATACGGGCAAAATATCCGCGCTAAAACAACCGGCCAGTCCGCATCAAAGTCGACCGTTCCCGTATCTTCACCCCGAAAGGCGTGTCTCGCAAACGAAAACGAATCAGCCGCAAATGGAGTATTCTGCTCGGAAGGTATTGGGATCAAACTCACAGTGCCGAGCATATTTAAGGGAAAGTTAGCCAAGGCGGCTAACTACGAGGTTTACCAAGGCTCGATCGATGAAAGCCCAACTGCATCAGTTGCCGGAACCTCAAAGAATGTGTTCGTGGCGGAGATAAAGGGCAACGACAATTATACGTTGACTATCGCTGAGGAGCCCCTCCGTAGCGGGTATGTTGGCGTTGTCAACGGACTTCAGGAAGCTTATTTCGATAAAACCACAGGTATTCTGTCTGACGTTATCCATCCAGCCAACCTCTACGACTCGGCAACGGGCACCTATAAGAAGTCAGGGGCGACCACGTTAGGGCCGTCGGCCCCGTCATTTATGGTTGGCGGTACCCGTATTTATCAAGCCGGCTTAGGGGATGCCGGAACTCTGGTCGAGACTTATTTCGGCGTTATCAAAGGGGGAATCATCAAGATCGAGGTTAGACATGCCGGCTATATCGGTGACCCCACTAAAGACCCGTCGACCATTAATGTGGCCGACGTGCTTAAGGAACTTGATGACTCCGTAAAAAAGCTTCAGCTACTGTAAGAAGGCAATATGCATAGACTGGTTCTGGCATAGCTCTCTAGCAACAACCAGCACAATGGCCCTCCAGGAATTTTTCACTGTTCATCGCCCCTCCATCGTAGGCGTGCAGCTAAAATTCAAAGCTCATCATCAAAATTCTAAGAAGGCGCGGTCGCCTGGTGCTACAATATGCTTATGAACGAGCGACTGGACCCGTATCAAGATGGTGATGCCGTAGCCTCATTCACTAATTACTCCAGTTTACTACCTCAAGCACAGCAAGGCTCGCCTGAAACCACAGCACCTTCGCACGAAGGCTCCAAGCAGCCAAGCGAGGGGAAGCTTGATTTTCTGATACATCCCGACTACAGGACGGCCAGACATGGAGAAACGTCTGAGCATGAAGAGGCAGCAAGAGTTCACTGGTTCAAGGAAATTGAAAAAATCGCCGAGAATCCCCAACGAATCTTAATAATCCTCTCGTCATCCACGACAGAGGAGCAAGACCAGGGAGATGCAGTCGATGCGAAGCTGTTATTAACGGCTCAAGAGAAGCTGCAAGAACGTTGCATTGTTGTTCCCTACGTCGAGGAGGATCTTTCGGTCTATGCCCAAGAGATTAAGGAGATATTAGTTCAAAATGGCCTCATCGAAGGCAAAGACCTCACAGAGTTCTCCTCGTCGGCATTTGGCGAATTCGCGGAGGCGTGCGTTGTGCAAATAGCGAATGAGTTAAATCAACACCTCGGCCTGAAAAGAAAAACCCAAATAAAGACCCGTAAATCCCTGAGTATAGACGGAGCCGATAGCCGAGAAGTAAACACTGAAGTAAGACGAGTCATAAACCTTCTTCACTTAGGTGGAGTTGTAACTAAGGATTAACCTTGCAGTCTTAAATAACGGCTTTGTAGAGCAGTTATTTCGCTACAAACACTTATTCATAAAACCGGTATAATTAACGACATGACAAATACCATAAAGCTAGGTTTAGTAATATGTGGGCTGTCCATCGCGGGGTTGGTCTGGAACTTCTTCGACATGTATAGTCTCGTAGCAAGATGCACCAGCGCGCCGGGGGGCTGCCAGGCATACAATAGTTGGCAGCAATTAAACATAGTGGGGTTGGCGTCATTATTCGTCGGACTAGCGGTATTGCTGGTCGGATTTCTAAAAAGGCGGATGGTCCCCAGCAACAATCTTCGCAAATAACTCTGAGGCATATCATGGCCCACGCCGAAAACAGTACAAGCATCGATCAAACGCCCCAGGTAGTGTACGACTTTCTGGTCGACGGGCTAAATAACTCAAAGTGGCGGGATGCGGTAATTGAAATTAGTCTAAAGGCCGGGCTTACCGGGCAACCCGGAGCCGAGTATCGCCAAGTTCTCAAGGGCCCAGGCGGCCGCGCCATTGATGGTGATTACCGCCTAACCGCCGCCGAGTCTCCGTCTCGAATAGCCTTTGAAGTAACGGCCGGCCCCGCCAGGCCCGTGGGCGAATATCGGCTCGAGGCCGTCGGCCGCGGTACCAAAGTAACCTTCACCCTCGACCTTCGAACCACCGGTTTGATGAAACTAATGGGACCAATGATTCGCCGAACCATGGAATCGGAGGTTTCCCGCTTAGCCCAGCTCAAAGCTGTCTTGGAGGCCAAAACGAGCCAATGAAGGATCTAGCCCAGCTTTTGAGCCCCGCATTAATCCAGCAGCTGTCTCTTCCCTCCAACTGCAAGTATGGTGAGGCGATCTTTAGCCGCGGCGCCGTCGAGTTTATTCGCCAAGAGCCGCTGGAAGTAGAAGCCTGGGTCGGCGGACTCGATGGGACGGTTAGAGAGGGAGCGGGCTCGCGTCGCCGCGTTCAGCTGCGCGCCACCCCGGTTGGGCTGGTGTGGCACTGTACCGGCAACCCCAAGAACCACGACATTTTTTGCAAACACTGCGTGGCCCTTGCCCTAGCGGTAATCGCAGGCAAATAACTCTATTATTGAGTACTCGAACCAATCAGCCGGATCGAACCTGTTAACATGTAATCATGGCCATAAATCCCGATAACGATGCAACCCTCGGCCTGCCGCATGACCCTTACCCGTAAAGCTGGCTATGCGTTCCGACAGCATCAAAAATCGCCTCATCTGCTTTCTGCAGATACAACGCTCGCACATCTCCGGTCACGTCAATACTCCGGTATTCTTTGTACTTGCCTTTGAGCGCATGATTACGAAGCGCCGGATGAAGCGGATTTTGGCTAAATGTCCGCAGGGTCGCCTGGAGTTTTTGGCGCAACTCCGGGCCTAATTTCTTGGCTTGCTTCAAAAAAGCCTCCGAATACGAAATCCTCACGAAAGTTCGCGGGCCAAGAAATCCAGCGACTCCGTGTTGTCGTCAAGGCGGCGGTAATCGCCCGCGTCAATGGCTTTACGAGACGCCGCCAACTGTGCGGCAGTCGCAGCGTTGGGGACTTCCGGCACATCAAACACCACACTTTGCTCGGCTGTAAAACGCCGTAGTTCGTTGTTGAGGATTGCACTAATGCTAATGCCCAGCCTATCGGCGGTCTTTACGGCCTGCTTTTTGAGCTCGGGGTCTGTTTTAAGATTTATGACAGCATATTTACTCATACCAAAAGTGTATACTTTTGGTATGAGTATAGTCAAGCGCCGCCCCGGGTCGTTTCTTGTTATACTGCTGACATGAATATTCGTCCGGCGGCAAAAGATGATTACGAGCGACTCATGGAAATGTATAACGACTTCGTTGGCGAAGATCGGTACTCTCGGCACGATAATGACTCGTTTCAGCAAGTCATCGCCAGCCCGTCCAACTACTTCTACGTAGCAGAAGATGTCAGCGGGGAGTTGGTCGGCTTCGCCAGCATGTCAGTCCGAAATGTGGTTCGCTACCCAGTCCCGATTGCTGAACTGGATGAACTGTACGTGGCTCCAGAGCAGCGTCAGCATGGCGTCGGCAAAGAATTAATGCTCAAAGTTGAGGAAACTGCTAAAGAGCAAAATTGCTACCGAGTCTACATCGGATCAAATTATAGATTCCCCGCAGCGCACAAGTTTTACGAAGGAGTTGGCTATACCAACTACGGCTATCACTTCATCAAGAACCTTTAATCTTTCATATACGAAATGACAAGCTCCTTATTCCACGCGCAGGCATTCCCAGTTGCGGGCTCGGGAAAAATCGCTTGTGTCATTACCGGCTACGGCGGGAAGATCGAGCGCTACCAAAGCGTCATCCGAACGCTTAACGAGCGAGGCTTTACCGTCATTGCCTACGAGCATAGCCTATCGGTTATGACGAGCGGCAACCCCCACGATTTGCTCAACCTAGTGGATGATACTTGCGCTGATTTCGCGCAGAGGTTGGCCGGCTACAAAAAAGTCATCTGTGTTGGGGCGAGTGCCGGCGCCGGTCTGTGCTTTGCCATGCAAAGGCGACTGCCCATCATCCAATACGGCATCTACGCGGTAGCCGGCATCCCCGGAAAAGAAGCCCTCAAGTCGCCGCTGTTTTATTTTGTGCGCAAAAAGTTCGAGAAACGCGGCTTTAGCATGGCTAAACTTAATAGCCTGTGGGCGGAGGTCGACATCTCGCCCGATGATCCCCCGGGGCGCGACGTAGCCTTTGTAATGGTGCTTGGCCGGCGAGACAAGGTCATTCGATACGAAAAGGCCTTCGCCACCCTACAAGCTTGGCAGGCGGCAGGCGTCCCGATTAAGATTATCACCAAGCCAAATCTGGGGCACCTTGGGGCCATTAGCTGGTACAAGCAACATATTAACGAATTGCTGGACGAAGCTGAGCACCTAACGGCCTAGCTCACCTGGGGCTAGAAACTCGGGGTAGGGCTGGGCCAGCGAGTGGCGTATCATGCTTTGTATACGGAGGCTACCCGCAATGAAGCTTAGGCTAAAAGACAAAGAACACATCACCGATAACATTTGGGCGTTTCGCTTTGTATCCAGCGAGCCGCTAAGCTGGACGCCGGGCCAGTTTATCCGGGTCGAGATCCCGCGCCAGCAGCCGGACCAGGAGGGGACCAAACGCTGGTTTACGGTATCGTCCGCACCCTACGAAGAATTTATGCAGATCACCACCCGCGTTACCGCCACCACCTTTAAGCAGGATCTGGCAGCGGTTCCGGTGGGAGGCGACATCGACCTGCTCAACGCGCCCGACGGCGACTTTGTCTGGGAAGAGTCCAACAAACCGCGTGTGTTGATCGCGGGAGGCATTGGGGTTACGCCGTTTTACAGCATGCTCAAGCAGCGCATCCACGACCATCAGCCCCTGGATGCCGCGCTGGTTTACGGCGGGCGCACGGCCGACTTGCCGTTCCGGGCCGAGCTTGACCAATGGGCCGCGGCCGACCCCCGGCTCAAGATCCACTATGTTATTGGCGAGCCGCTCACGCCTGCCAAGCTCACCACGCTTGAGCCCAAGCTGAACGAATCGCTCGTCTACCTATCCGGCCCCGAGCCCATGGTGGAGTCGCTGGGCGACCAGTTCAAAGCCGCCGGACTACCCGAGGCCCAACTCAAACAAGACTTCTTCCCTAACTACACTGAGGCCAACTATTAGAAATCAAAGACTTGCAACACCCACTCCCGCAGCGGATGGGTTCATACTTAAAACCGGCCAAGGAGGTGCGCGGAAATGACCAAAATCTTAATCGTCGAGGACCAAGGGCTATACCAACAAATCTATCGGACCATTCTCGGAGGGGAAGGCTGGAAGATCATCCCCGCCCTTGACGGCGAAGAAGGCCTTCGGTTGGCCGAAGAGCACGAACCCGACGTCATTTTGCTCGACCTCATGATGCCCAAGATGGACGGCATCGAGTTTTTACGCGCCTTTAAGCCCAAGGAGCGCAGTACCAAAGTTATCGTGCTTAGCAATGTCGACGTCGACGAGCACATGCAAACCGTCATGGCTCTCGGCGCCGCCAAATACCTCGTCAAAGCCAATTACTTTACGCCCAAGCAGCTCATCGGCGCCGTCAACGAGGTGTTGCTCGCCTCATAGCCCTACCAGGCCCGGCGTCACGCTTGGAGTAGCGCCTTCACCGCCCCCACCATCTCCTTGGGAGTATACTCGGCTTTTAGCAAGTATTGCGAAGCGCCGAGTCGCTCGGCCTCATCATATAACTCCGGCGACGACAGGTTGCTAAACACCGCCACCTTCACCTTCGGGTGCTTCTTCATGTCGTAGGCTTGCAGGAATTCCAGGCCGCCGCGGTTGGGGATGAGAAGGTCGAGTAGTATCAGATCGGGCTCATGCTCCGTAGCCATGGCCAACGCCTCGTCGCCATCCTTGGCTACCCCCACCTCGAAGTGCTCGGCCTCCAGCGCCGTCCGATATTGGAATTGCAAACTGGCGTAATCTTCCACGATCAGAATCCGGGTCATTTAGGAACCTCCGTTGGTTGTATTGGGTGTTATATCAGGTAATGTTACCGTAAAACTGGTGCCTACCCCTTCATGGGAGCGAACCTCAATCTTGCCGCCATGCATCGCGACTAGCTTGTCCGCCAGATATAGCCCCAGTCCAGCGCCCTGCACGTTGGCAGTGTGGGGCCCCACAATCCGCGAAAAGCGCTTAAACAGTCGGTGGAGGTCGTGGCGGGCAATGCCGATGCCCTGGTCTTTGACCTCAATCTCGGCGCGCTCCGCCAGATGCCTCAGAGTCACGGTGATCTTGGTGCCGCGGGATGAGTACTTGATGGCGTTGTGGACCAGGTTGTCCACCACCAACTGCAATTTGCTGGCGTCGACCCACATCATCACCGGTTTTGGTGGCTTTACCACCTCGATAGTCTGGCCGTGGCTCTCGAGCAGCGGCGCCTGGCCTTCGGCGGTCGCGTCAAGGACCTGACTCAGATCGTGCATGGCCCGCACCAGCACCATCTCGCCGCCCTCCATGCGCGCCACGTCCAAGATGCTGTTGATTACGCTGATCTGCCGCTCATTCTCGGCGAAGGCCGCCTCCACCAGCTCGTGTTGCTTCGCGCTAATCTTGCCCGCGTAGCCGTCAAGCAGCATCGACATGAAGCCTTTCACGGCCGTCGCGGGCGTCCGCAGCTGGTGCGAGGTTAGCATCACGAATTCGGACTTCATTTGGTCAACTTTCTCGACATTGTCGGCCATAGCGTTGAACGTTTCTGCCAGTTGACCGATCTCGTCTTTGGTGGAAACCTCGGCCCGCGCCGAAAGATCGCCACCCCGGACTTTATCGGCCGCTACAGCCAACGCGATGATCGGCTCGTTGAGCCGCCGTGCCAGATAGAACGCCACAAAAATAACCACCACCGACAAGATAAACATCACCACCAAGAGCAAATCACTCAGCCGCGCCAACGGTTGGTAGGCCTCGGCCTGGTCAATCTTCACCACCAGCCCCCAGTCGGCCCCGGCGATGTAGCGCGTGGCTACGAGCACCGTCTGGCCGCGGTAATCGGTGGCGCCGGCGAATGTGCCCTCCTGCTTTGCTAGTGCCCGCGTCACCGGGCTCTGGGTATCGGTGTGGGCGACGCGCCGCCGCAACGCGGCCGTCTTGTCAAACCGCAGCGGCAATAAGTAGAGAGCGTTCCCGTGCTCGTCGTGCTTGGCCACTATCGTCTCGCCCGTCTCCCCCAAGCCGGTGTAGTTCGCGGTTAAGTCCAGCAAGCTACTCATGTCAGTCTCAATCACGGCCACCCCGATCAGCCGGCCATTCAGGTTAAGCGGCCCCACCAGGTACAGACTTAGCTGGCCCTGGGCGTCCCGGGCCACGTAGTTCGCGGCGCTCTCGCCCAATCGGCCCTGCGCCACGTAGCCGGCATTGGGGTAAGCCTCGCCCGCCAAGTCGCTTTGCGTTGAGGCCACCACCACACCGTCCGGGTCCAAGACCGAAACCGACTTTAAACCCTTGGTCCCTGCCAGGAGGGAGGCCACCGATTGCTGCACCAATGCCTGGTCCGCCTCGTGGTGCGCGCGATTGTACCGGTCGAGGTTGCCGCGCAATCCGGTGCGCGCGGTGTAACCGGCTAACAGCGCGCTATTTTGGCCTACCAAAGCCTCAACCCGGTTTTGCTGGATCGAGGCGATGGCGCTCAATTGATTCAGCTCACCAGAGCGCAACGACGACCATTCATCGAAGTAGAAGATTGAGCCAACCAAGAAGGCCGGAGCCAAAGCGATCAGTAGCAGGGTCAGGATCATCTTTTGGATAAGTGGCATGGGCGCGCTAATCCTTCGGCCTGGGGACGGGTATGGCTAGTAGCCCTCGGGCCCCTCTGGCTATGATGTAGAAACCTAGCGCCACCACCCCGATAAACGTGTATACCAAAAACAAAGCCGCGGCGACCGGCAGGGCCCCCACCCGCGAACCTAGCGAGAGCAGCGCGTCTAGAATGATAAAGCCTCCGGTGGTAGTGAGCACGCCGTTGTAGAGCTTCACCAATGGCCGGGCATGCTTAGCTCCCTCCCCTCGGTACGTCGCGCGCTCAATATTGAGTGCCGCGAGCAACCCGAGTGTCCAGGTCCCCACCACTAAGATGATGCTCGCCGGCAGCACCAAGAACCCGATCGGGCCGGCCGCCGCCGTCTGGAGGCCAGGGCTGGTGTTGGTGATCGACAGAAACACGTAAAAAGCCGATAGCAGAACTAGCGGCGGCCCCACCGTTACGAGTTTCGCCCGCGCCGTCATGATAGCCTGCGCCGATACTGCCAAATGGCGGGAGCCGGTCCGCAGGTTTAAGAACCCCAAAAACGGGAAAATGATGACCACGAAGTAGTTAATCTGCGTAATGGCCGCCACTACGCTAGCATTTGTGGCAAAAAATGGCTTAATTGCGCCCAAGAGGGTCGACCCAATTAAGCAAGCGGTCAAAAACCACACCCCCTGGGCTAACCTCGCGTACGCGTCGTGGGTGGGTGTCTGCTCCGGAAACCGCTGGGCGTACCGATCTAATTCCAGCCAAGCGTAGAACCCAAAAACTACCGCCAGCAACAAAAACCCGAGGATTGTGGCGCTCAGCACCACGACCAATATAGCCGAAAAATGGTATGGGCTGGGCGCGTTGGGCTTGGGCGCGGTAAATAACAAACCCAGATATATAGCCGAAGCCGCCACCAACAGCCCCAAGTTCCACCTTTGGCGTCCCGTCATGACCTTCACCTTCAAGGCTCCTTTATCGTTTTGGCCACCACTGCCGCGACCTCTTTGGGGCTCAAATTCGATTTAGTAAGGTGGTGTGCTACGCCCAACTCGTTGGCCTCATTGATAAATTTGGCGTTCGCGAAGTTGCTACAGATCACGATCTTAGTTTTCGGGTGTTTCCGCGGCTCAAAGGCGTGCAAGAACTCCATCCCGCTCATGTGGGGCAGTAGCAGGTCTACCAGGATCAAATCGTAGGCTTCATTCTTTGCCTTCTCTAGAGCCACAAACCCATCATTCACGACCTCTACGGCGTGACCTTCTTGCTCTAAAACGGCTTTATAGATCCTCTGAAGGCTTTCATAATCTTCAATAACCAAAATTCTAGCCATAACAGCCCCGATCCAGCGTTAAAACCTATAGCAGTTCTCTCGGTACAACTCACCATACAGTAACCATAAGCGGTTTGAGTTGTGCAATTCTCCACTAAATATGAGCTTTAATCAGGTAATTCAATAAGATCATCCATAGGTTGCCCCGGGTTGGGAGTCTGCGCATGCCCGCGCCCCGGGGTTATCAAGCTATAATAGTGTAGAATCAATCCATGAGGACCAGCAGCGAGCCCCAGGCAGGCGTCATTACCCTGGGCGGCGACACATTCCGTATCCACCTTACCGCCTCCCAAATCTCCCAGCGGGTGGGGGAGCTAGCCGGGCAAATCAACCGGGATCTACCCGACACGCCTATCTTCATTGGCGTACTCACGGGTGGGTTTGTCTTTTTATCTGACCTAGTGCGGGCTACGGGCCGCGACTGCGAGGTCGATTTCATCAAGGTCAGTAGCTATGGGGACGGCCAGACCTCATCCGGGTCGGTCAGGCAGCATATGGGGCTGAGCCTCGACATTACCGGCCGCGACGTGGTGGTTGTGTAATACATCTCCGACACCGGCCTGTCCATGACACACCTCATTAACCACCTATCTGGGCTGGGCCCCAGCTCAATCTCGGTGGCCACATTCTTGCATAAGCCCGCGGCTACCCGCTACCCGCTCGAGCTAAACTACGTCGGCTTTACCATCCCCAACCATTTCGTTGTCGGCTACGGCCTTGATTTCGCCCAGGTTGGGCGCAACTTACCGCACCTCTACATCCAGACCGCCTCCACGCCGTAATCTATTCTTTTACGCGCCCATCGCTCAGACATCGCGGGTCCTCGGCTTGTCCGGTAAGCCGCGCCGTGATGTCCGAGAAGCGCATCGGTTGGTCTTTGCCGTTCGGGTAGGCATAGTAGCAGTCGGGCAGATAGGGGAGGCTGGCGCCAAAATAGGTGTTGCTCACCAGCCGGAAAACATTAACCGGGTCGGCCGCCGTTGCCGCGTCCGGGTTAGTTTGCAGGTTGGCCCGCGGGATGTGGTACGCCGCTAGGTTGCCGAACTTCATCTGCAAATTCAGATCCGACCAACCCCGCATATCGCCGCCCTTGAGCTCATCGTTCACGCTGTTCTCATCAAAGTCCTCGTCGTTGAGCTGGTTCGGGTACGGCCCTTCGTCAGACTGCAAAACCACTATCGCCTGCTC